>JAZSMM010000124.1:0-3791 GCA_045535895.1 Treponema sp. | reverse complement strand
CAAGCCGCCGAAGCCGAAGGGATGTGCCTGGCCGGCAAAGCCGACTAGGAGCCGCCAAGGAGGGCGGCTTGGGAAAGATGCAGTTTTGCTTGTCAAAACTGCGGGGCAAGGGAAGCAGGACGCTGAGCTTGCCCGTGGATGTGCCTAGTCGGTAAAGCCGACTAGGAGCCGCCAAGGAGGGCGGCTTGGGAAAGATGGCTGTAGTTTTGACTTGATTAATTTCATTTTTGATATACAATGACTATATTATATTTTATGGAAAGTCAAACATGGGATTGAAGAAAAAGTTCCTTGCCGGGTTCTTGCTGTTATCAATATTAGTTTTTATTTCCTGTGCTTCTGCTCCTTCTGGGGACTTGCAGTTTCCAGAAGGGATGGAATTTGAAGTCCCGTTTAACCCGGAGAAAAACATTGTTTTAGAAGACGGAGACACTTTTATCTTTTTCAGGTTGTATAATCCAAAATATGACCGTGCACTTTGTTTGGAAAGTTTTTTTAAAGTCTTGATAAATATAGTTGAAGTGAACGGTATTGTTGCAAGCCACAGTTCCATCGGCTTCAGTTTGGAGGACGCTTTTTTAAGTGTAACATCCTCTGAAGAAATAGGTACGGAAAAGAATTTCAGTGTCGAAAGTTGCACGAATATCGCTTCCAATGTCTACATGTCAAAGTGCAATCCGGCAGAATCTTTGCAAACAACATATTCCCTCAAAGTTGCCCAAAATGAATTTGACAAAGCCATGGAATTGACCTGCACCCTCCTTAACGACCCAAGGACGGATTATTCTATAGGCTTGAATTTTAAGATTGCACCGTGGGAGTTAAAGCGCAAGTTTTTTACTTCCAAAAAAAAGAGAAACATAAACACGTTGAAAGTGGTGGAACGTCCTTTGGTAAATGACGAAGACGAACGTGATTTCAACTGTTCTTCTATAATTGCCTATATATTGATAAATTCCGTGGAGGATGTCCGTTCTTTTTTTGAGGAACGTGGGCTGGATTACAACAAAATAACGCCAAGCGACATAGCGGAAATCCCTGGCGTGCAAATGCTTTTTACCTCTACTTGGGATGACTATGACATATATGCGGAAAAATATATGAGTGAAAACTGGGGAAAAAACGTATTTAGTCCTGAAGCCATCGATGAAAGCAGTGTTGGTGAGGTAGAATAAACTGAATAAAAAACTTGCTTTTTGGTATGTTCGTTGTATACTTTATATGATATGTCATTTATGACGTAATTCTACATGTTTTACCAGGAGGTTTTATGACAACATCAATTAATGCAATTGGCTTTGATTTTGAACAAGATCAAATGGATCTTATCGACAAAAAACTTGAACGCATAAAATATGCGGATGAACTGATTGTTGATATGATGCTTAAAGTAAAAGAAGATAAAAAATTTATTTATGATTGCAGTGTGAATTTCCGTTGGGGTGCCGTTGCCCATGTTACGGTAGAAGATTATGATTTTGCGGCTGGATTAAACAAAATGATGGATATTCTTGACCAGAAGATAAAAAAAGAAAAAGACAAGATACAGGAAAAGAAATAAAAGACAAGAACTGTCCGAAAAACTCGGACAGTTTTTTATTGTACTTTCAATTTTGCTGTTTCCCTGTTTTCTACAAAAAGAACAAGGTTTGTCCCTGCAGGAACCGCATAAGGTATTGTCAGGGAACCACCTGGATGACTGAAAGAAACGAGGGTGTATTGTTCTCCATCCGGTGAAATTGCTTCTAGTTTCATGGAAAGTGGATAAGGATAATGTTGCAATGTTGTGGCAAATATTCCATACATGTTTCCGTTAACTTGTTGCGACGGCAACCTGAATTCAGCAGAAATACGAGCATAATTTGTTATGAACTCATCAGATTTTTGTTGGGATACAATTATTCCTGTTTTTTCCGCACCGTCACCTACGGCAGGTTCATAGCTGGCTGTAAAATCAAATATGATTTTACTACGAGCCATTTGCGTAAGAACATCATTTACGGACATTCCAAGCAAGTTTGGCACTCTCGTTTTTTCATAGGCAGGTCCGCGGCTTACCACCAACTTTACAGTGACAGGCTGTGATATTTGGGTTCCGGCAACCGGTTCCTGATCAAGTATCGTTCCTGCTTCTGCTGCATCTGCTTTGTACATTGGTTCATCCAAAACAATCAACGGTTTCGTTGAACCGGAAAACAATGTTTGCAGTTTTATTCGCAAGTCGTCCAAGTTCATGCCGATGTAGTCTTCTACTTGGTCAATGACAACACCACGACTTACCACCAAGTTCATATAGCGACTGGCCTTTACAATTGAACCAGCTGGAGGATTTTGTTCCAAAATCAATCCTTCGTCTCCGGGTGTGTTGGAGTACCGCAACTGTATTTTTGGAAAAAGTTCTTTTACTTGCATTTCAAGCAATCCGTCAGCCAAAGGCTTTCCAACAACATCTGGAACCAAAACCTCTTCAGGCCCTTTTACAGCGATAAAAAAAACCGCTACGCAGATTGCACCCATAAGAACCAAGGAACCCAGGCAAGTCAAGACAAGGAATTTACCTGTAGACTGAAGGCTTCCCATTCCATCGGAAAAACTGACTCGTAATTTTGAAAAAAAATCTTTTATTGGTTTCATATTAAATTTTCTTCCCTAATATAGTTCCGCAAAAATTACGGGAACCGTTTATAAATTCTTTCCAATTTACGGCTTTTTTTGCCTGCCATTGGAGTTTTTGTATGCATAGAACCCCATTCCCTGTTTGAACCAAAACGCCGAATTGTTTGTCCGCTTTTATTACGGTGCCTGGTAGAATATCTTGGAAATTGTCGTCCTGAGACTTGTACAAGGAGGTTTCATGTATTTTGAGCGTTAAATTGTTTGCAATAGTATATGCACCCGGCCAAGGATTGAACGCCCGAACTTGTGCATCGATTTCTTTTGCAGACTTGTTCCAGTCAATCAAACCGTCTTCTTTACGGAGCATAGAAGAATAAGTCGCCTGTTTGTCGTCTTGGGGTGTTCCTTGTGGAACCTGCATGGATTCCGATGTTTTCAAAACTATTCGGGCAAGCTGGTCGGCCCCTATTTGTGCTGTTTTTTCCAAAAGCATACCAGCGGTTTCTGTTCCGTCAAGCTGGATTTCTGTTTGGCAAAGAATGTTTCCGCTGTCCATTTGCTGTGCGATTTTTTGAACGGAAACACCGGTTTTTTTTTCTTGGTTGAGGATTGCAGCGGGAACCGGCGCACAGCCTCTGTATTTTGGCAAAAGCGATGGATGAAGGTTCACTCCTCCCAAAGCAAAAAGTTCCATGAATTTAGGCCCGAATATATGGCCGTAGGCAAAACAAACAAGGAAATCTGGTTGTAATTCCTTTACTTGTGTCCTTGCTTGTTCATCTAATTTTTCAGGCGTTAAAATCGGGATGTTTGTACCATACTTTGTGGAAATTTCCTCCGAGACCAACGCAACAGGAGTTGGGACAAGTAGTTTGCTTCTTCCGTGCGGGGAAGGCGGGTTTGTCAGGACACCTGCAATGCGGAATTTTTGTGTGGATTCTGCAAGTTCTGCCAATTTTTTCAACGGGATAACTGCTATGTCCGGACTTCCTGCATAAATAATGTTGAGCACTAATTCCCTGCCTTTTTCGCTTTTTTTGCGGCGATTTTAGCAGCTTTGGCAGCTTTCGCTTTTTCCTTTTCTTTTTTGCGTGCTGCCTTTTGTTCAAAATGCTTTATCGTCTGTTCCTTGAATTCTGTGGAACCACGGTCTATGTAAAGTATGCCATCCAAAT
>JAZSMM010000085.1:0-1829 GCA_045535895.1 Treponema sp. | reverse complement strand
TCCCGTCTTGAATGTAGCTTATGGAGTATTTGTATGAGGCATCATAATTCCACTCCAAGACTATCCTGTCGTTGTAACCGCTGGTGGCGGAAAACCATTCCACCTTTGGAAGTTCCATGCTTTCCGTGACAAGAACCTGCCCGATTGCCGTTACGGAATCCAATGCGGCACTGGCATCCGTGCTTCCGGCGGGAACCAGATGAATCTTGTATTTGTAGTACCCTCGTTCCTGTTCGGGCGTGGAAAGGTCGAATTCACGGACATAGGAATTGATTTCCTCTATGGTGGCGAATGTCATTGATTCGCTTGGAGTTCCTTGTTCGTCAACTTCTCCGCCGTTGTCTATTTCCAGCTTGTACTTGGTTTCTTCCAGAATGAAGGCGTATTCCTCTGGATTACCCAAGCTGTTCCAATCTAAAGTGAATTTGACTTGTGCGGAGACATATGCTTCTTCCGTCTCGTTGGCAGTGGCAGAATAATTGCTTGTCTTGAACTGTATTGGACAGACAAGGTAGCCTTCGCAGGTTGCCCACGACAAGTCGGACGTTATCTCGCGGTTTGAGTCGTCCGCAAAAGACTGTATTTTGTATTCATATACAACGCCTCTCTTTAAGTCCACATTGTCCGTATAAGTCACAATTTCTCCGGGAATGTATTCGGTGTAGCCGAAATTCTTTTTGCCAGAGGATTCTTCGTCTGGCTTGTAGCCAAAATACGTGCAAATTGGAATGAATTCTTTTTGTTCTTGGCCTTCCAAAGCCTTTTCCCTGCGGTAAATCTTGAAATAGAGCGGATTCTGTTCATACACACCGCTGGAAACCGCAACATCCACAAAATCCGGCAAAACAAAGGATACGTTCAACTGCGACTTGGATTTTCCTTTCTGTGCATTTGGATTTTCCGGCGGGTTTGGACGAAGCCTGCGCGCTGTGGTGGCATCCATTGGAAGACTTTGTTCTATGTCCGCCTGTGATGAAACCAAGTAGGCTTCTACCGTATAAATGTAGTCCGTGTTAGGCAAAAGGTTCTGAAAACTTGCGGAGGTCGTGGTTGTGTTGCTGCCGTCCACGGAAATCCTTGTTATTTCCGTTCCTTTGGAATCCGCACATATGACGGTGTACCTTACATGCTGGCGGTAAGCGTCCACATTGCCCATGTACCAATAGACATTTATGCTGCTGTCTGAATTTTCCTGCGGGGTTGATATTTCACTTATGATTGGCTTTGCAAGACTTGTTCCCCTTTGTATGGAACTGAACGGGCTTTCGTTTTCTTGCTGGTTCACGGCGGTGATTTTGTAATATGAATCCGTTCCAGATTCCACCTTCATTGTGTAGGAAACTGTTGCGTCGACAGTTTCTCCAATCTGGACGAATTCATCATAAGGAGAATCCGCTTTGTATATATGGTATCTTATGGCGCCTTTCACGGAATCCCATGAAAGGATTATTTGCTGCTTTAATCCTTGTGTTGCTTTTAAATTTTGAGGCGCACCCCATTGCGATGAACTGGATATTTGGTTGTTGGAGTTGTCGGAAGGCAGGGACGGTGTGGGAAGCAATTGGTTCTTGCAAGAGAAAAACAAGCCAACGGCAGCTAGAACAAGAGTCAAGAATAAAAGTTTCTTAGAAAGTTTCTCAAATTGCGTATTTTGAATTTTCATAAAATGAATGTTATAGCATTTATGTTTGAATTGCAAGTTTATAATGGAAAAAAGTTTACTTTTGGTTTACTGTCAGTAATTGGCTTCCATGCCAATTACTGACGGCGAGTTTTTGCCTTGCAAAAACGTCGCACACGTTACCGTTTGCCGACCTCCGTGTCGGCGG
>JAZSMM010000242.1:0-4776 GCA_045535895.1 Treponema sp. | reverse complement strand
AAAATCGGGTCAAGGATGATGTTGATTATTCCCCCAGCTGTAAGAGCCACCATGGAAAGTTTGGGCTTGCCTTGGGAACGAAGCATTATGTTCAACACAAAGGAACTGCACATAATCGGAGCGGCAATCAAAATGTAATGGGCAAAGTCTTCTGCATATGGCAATATGGTAGAAGTCGCACCAAGGAATTTCATCAGCTCCGTCTTGAATATTATGCCTAGTACCATAACAAAGATTCCGCCTGCCACAGAAGAAAAAAATGCCACAGAAGCCACCGCATCTGCCTTGGAATCCTCCCCGGAACCCAAACTCCTGGAAATAATACTGCCCGCTCCTATTCCCAACATGGAACCCACAGCCTGAATCATGGTCAAGATGGAAAAAACAATTCCCACCGCCGCACTGGCACTTGTTCCAAGCCTTGAAACAAAGAACATATCCGCCATGCCATAGACAGAAAGCACCAACATGGAAAAGATAGTAGGAACGGCCATTTTGATTACAAGACTTGTAATCGAGGTTTCCAACATCAAAGAATTTGTTGATTTTTCTTTCTTTTCTTTTGAGTCCATGATTTAAATGTAAATCTTTGGAATTAAATATGCAAAAATTCGCTATTCCACGGATTCCTTTAGTTTTTCCAGAACCTTGACCATTGCAAGGGTGTCCAACTTGCAATAAGCAAGCAGGTGTTCCCTCCATTTTTCCAGTTCGGATTTTTCCATTGTTTGCATGGCAAGGAATGCATCGCTAGCCTCGCCGCCGTTATGGACTCCTTCTAGATTCTGGTAGTCCAGGCTTGGCTCATTTGGAAACAAGGCCGGCAGAACGTATTTTATGGAATAAGAACCTTCCATTTCTTTTGCATAATACCACCTTTTCTGGAAAGGCACCATGATGTCCTTTATATTGCCGTGGATGTTCATCAACTGGCCGTGCAAATCAGGATAAAGCCCTGCAAGATGTTTTATCACACTTTTTTCAAAACTCATGTTGTATGCAACAACGCAAGCGTCTTTTGGGATGTCCTCGCAAAGCCGCTGGGCAATCTGCCGTCGCGGGTCTTTCCCAGTACATGCAAGACATTCCGTGTGAGTCAGCTTTCCGTCCTCAGTTTCCATGCAATGCAAAGAATACTGGAAGACAATTTGTTGATACGGACAAGAATTGTCGTACAAAGGAATCGCAGGGTT
This sequence comes from Treponema sp., assembly GCA_045535895.1. Lineage (GTDB taxonomy): Bacteria > Spirochaetota > Spirochaetia > Treponematales > Treponemataceae > Treponema_F. Next base: position 3,583 of record JAZSMM010000242.1, on the reverse strand, counting down.
AAAGGTTTCAAAATCCAAAAAATACAACGGATAAGTTAATGTGCCTAAAAACTCTTTGACATGCTTTTTGTCTATTTGTGCCGGAAAATTTTTTAGTTCTACTTCCACCTGTTGCAACTGCCTTCCCTTCAGCATGCCGGAATTGTAAACTTGCTCAAAGGTGACAATGCCCATGTCGTAACATTCCTGAGCCTTTGGAAAACTTGCAATGTCCCAAACCGTCGCTTTTCCGTCTTTTGGCATGTTCTTTGCACAAAAATTCCAATATCCACATTCATAAGGACAGGAACAATGTTCTCCGATTTTGCATTTAGGCTCTATTTTTCTTTCCAAATATTCCCTGAAAAACCTTATGTTGTTTTCCACTTCAAGGAATTTTCCTTTTGCGATTTGCGTCATGTCTTCAATAATAAAAAGTTTTTCTAGCTCAAGCTCGCCTTTGCGCACATATCGCTTGTTCAAGTGAACAAGGCAGACTTTTTCCACTTGAAGACCAAATTTTACAAGCACATAGTTTTGGTATGCAACATCATGTTCATAAATCGGCTTTATCCCTGTGGAAGATTTTACTTCGTAAAGTTCAACCTTGTTGTTTCCAAGGTTGCGCAAAATATCCACGCTGCAAAAACAGTTGTCATAAGAAAAAGAGGCTTCCGCAATGGTTGAAAATCCATCGTCAATTAGTTTTTGCGTGGCAAAAATCATATCGGAAAGATTCTCCGAATAAGGAACTTCCGTAAAATCACCGAACAAACCCATGGCAAGGTCTCCGACCTGGTTTCCTGTATCAAAAACACTCTGGTTCACAATGGATTCGTCGTATTCCTGCGGCATATTGTTGTCCAGCCAAAGCATCTTCGGACATTGAACGCCTTTGCAATACCGTGACTTTGAAAATCTATAGGACATGGTTTTCTCCTTTTTGTGGTTGGGTTATTGTAGCACAAAAACTGGATTATGGTTGAACACGATTTGCAAATTGAACAAAACGAAAGGCTTTTTTTTACATTCCCATAAAAAAGCATTTGCTGTATACTTTTTTTATGGACTTGGAAATGTTGCAGTTCCGTGCAAATGTAATGCAAAAAATACGGAACTTTTTTATTGAACGTGGATACCTTGAGCTAGACACACCTGCATTGGCTTCTTGCCTTATCCCGGAAACCTGCCTTGAGGTGTTCAAAACAGAATACATCCAACCTTGGAAAGACAAAAGGCAGGAACTGTACCTTGTGCCTTCGCCGGAAGTTCACATCAAGCCGATTATCGCACGTCACAAAGTGTCTGTTTTTCAACTTTCCAAGTGCTACCGCAACGTGGAGTCCAAAGGAAGGCTTCATAGTCCAGAATTCACAATGCTTGAGTATTACACTATGAACGCAACCTACTTGGATTCCGCAAAAATAACGGAAGAACTTTTTAGCTACATCCTTCCTGCACAAAAAAATGGTCAAAAGGATTTTTTCTCACATTTACGCCCGCCTTTCATCCGTCTTGCAATGGACGACGCTTTTACGCAATATGCAGGATTTCGTCTTTCCGAATGCCCTAATGCAACGGATTTGGCACTACACGCAAAACGACTTGGTCTGGTGGAACCACAGAACAACCCGTTCAACAACTGGGATTGGGACGATTTGTACGAATTGATTTTCGTCCAATGCGTAGAACCAAATTTGCCCCAAGAAAAACCCGTGTTTTTGATGGACTATCCCGCCCAAGTTCCATGCCTTGCACAGGACGTTCCTTCAAAAGACGGAAAACCCGTTTGGAAGGAACGCTGGGAACTTTACGCACAGGGGATTGAACTTTCCAACTGCTACAGCGAAGAAACCGACCCGCACAAAGTTCGATTGTATTTTGAAGATGAAAGCAAAAAAAAGGAAAAAAACGCACGTGTTTTCCACGCAACAAACAAAGACTATTGGAAGCATTTCAAGGATTTTCCAAAATGTTCGGGGAATGCCATGGGTGTGGACAGGTTGGTCGCACTGCTTTCAGGAAGAACTTCAATAGACGGGGTTTTGCCGCAAGAACATCTTGTCAGTCGTCATTGAACAAATCACGCAAATACACTATTCTTTCATATAACAAGGACAAATCATGGATAGCAACAACACAGAAAAAAAAATTGACGAGGACACGTTGGACGCCCTCTTGTATCTTTCCAGGCTTTCGCCGGAAAGCACAAATCTTGACATATTAAAGGAACAGGTTGACCAAATAGTAGGTTATTTCGGCGTCTTGTCGGACTTTACGGACAACGAAAATCCCTACGACGCATATCCTTCCACAGAGTCAGAAAAACTGCGTGACGACCAAGTTGTAAAAGGACTGGAGATTCCAGACGTGAAGAAAATGTCAAAGGAATTCCTTGACGGATACTTCCAAGTTCCAAAAGTTCTTGGGGAGGGCGCATAATGGAGGAATTCAACATACAAACCATAAGCGGCGTAAAAGAGGCGTTGGCCCAAGGGAAAATAACCAGCGAGCAGCTTGTAAAGGAAACAGCCGCTGTTTTCAAGGCGGATTCAGGTTCCGCTCTTCCTTTAAATGCTTTTCTTGAAATATACGACGACGCTATAACCCGTGCCGTTGCGGCAGATGAAGAGCGCAAGCAAGCCGCTGAAAAAGGTGCGGATGCATTGGAAAAACTGTTGTCCGAAAAGCCGCTTTTAGGTGTTCCTTTTGCGGTAAAAGACAACATCTCTGTAAAAGGACATAAACTGACCTGCGCAAGCCGCATATTGGAAGGCTATGTCGCCCCGTACAATGCCACAGTAATCCAGCGGCTTTTGGCAGCCGGGGCAATCCCAGTGGGTCGTTGCAACATGGACGAATTCGCTATGGGTTCATCTACAGAATATTCCGTTTACGGTGCCACCAGAAACCCCATAAACCGTGAATATGTTTCCGGCGGAAGTTCCGGTGGTTCCACTGCTGCGGTGGCAGCAAATCAGGCCTTGTTCGCCCTTGGCACAGAAACCGGCGGTTCTGTTCGGCTGCCTGCAAGTTATTGCGGCATATACGGGCTTAAACCCACTTACGGAGTTCTGAGCCGCTGGGGGGTTGTGGCGTATGGAAGTTCCCTTGACCAAGTGGGACTTTTGGGTCACACGCCAAAGGACATCGCCCTTCCACTTTCCGTGATGTGCGGGGTGGACTTTTACGACGACACCAGTGCGGACTTGCCGAACTCGCAGTCTTTAAAAGATTTAAGAGGCATGACAACGCAGGAACTCGCACAGTTGAAAATAGCTGTTCCCCGCCAGTTTTTGGAAGCAAAAGGAATGGACAAAGATGTCGCCCAAATTTTTGAGGACACACGAAAATGGTTTGAGGACAAAGGTTCAAAAATCGAAGTCGTGGACTTGCCAATTTTAGATGCCGCAATCGCAAGTTATTATGTAATCGCCCTTAGCGAAGCCGCAAGCAACCTCAGCCGCTTTGACGGAATCCGTTATGGTCGCAGAAAAGACCCTGGCAAAGGCTTTGACGAACTTTATGTACAAACCCGTAGCGAAGGATTCGGTCCGGAAGTCAAACGACGCATTATAATCGGCAACTACGTGCTTTCAGAACA
>JAZSMM010000060.1:0-10790 GCA_045535895.1 Treponema sp. | reverse complement strand
ATTTAAGTCAGATTCCCATGATGCAGTCGATAGCAAAAATCATGGCGAACCAAATTTTATCTGGTTCCATCCCTTTGTCAACACTGACTCTTCAGGAAGAAGAGTTGAGTGTTTATATGACAAACGCCCATCCGGACGCTGTTTTTATGCCCCTTTCGTTCCACAGGACTCTTCCGCTGGATGCCCTCAAAAGACACTCCGCTGTGGTCTTTCCTTCCCGCTTTAACGAAAGGGCTCTTACAGCTCCCGTCATATACGGTGTTCCCCTTTCTGGCAAAAAAAGGATAAATGCCACCGTTTGCCAAATCCTTTTGGAGCTTGTTACCATGGAAACCCAAGAATTCTTGTCCAAGGAATCTGGCCTAGCTCCTGTTCATGCAAACGCACAAACGCCGGACATACAAAGCAGCGATGTCCGTTATTGGGTTTCTGCGACGAACCCACCTCTTGCCACCCTTGGCGAGGCGGCGTTTGAAACAAGCGCAGAACTGGACAAAGCAGCTCAGACGTTCCGCGACATGATACTAGAACACGTTCACTCTGATTCCAGCCGAAATCTGGGGAATCAATGAGTTGATGTTAGTCGCTCCTGCCTGCACATCCGTAGGCAAGAACCACAGTTGACCTTCCACATAGAAAGAGAAAGTCCTGAACATTTTTTGCTTGTCCAAGGTCACCCTGGGGAATTCTATCTGGGCAAGAATTGCTGAAAGCATCTGCGGTTTGCCGCTTTGGGTTTCGGTGAACAAGGAGAAATTGGCGCCTATCGCAAATCCTGCGGAAAGCCACTGCCAACCCGGTCCAAAGAAATATTGGAACGGAATGTATGCGATGTTTGCCAAAAGTTTCATGCCGAACACATTCCCTCCGTAGCGCATGTTCAGCCCGGACTTGTCGAACAAATCCCTTTGTGCTTGCGTGAACTGCCCAAACTGCAATTGGAGTTTTACGTTGTCGTCAAAGAATGTAAGGCCAACTCCAACATCCCAAAGTGTTGCGCCCCACACATGCACGTCAAAGTACAAACCTTGGATGAAAGCCGGAAGTTCATAGGATGATTTGTCTCCGCTGCGCAATGCGAAGGTAACATCCTTTAGTCCAACATCGTCGGAGGAAAGACCAGAGAATTCAATGTTTTCGTTGAACCTGCCGCCTTCTCCCGGTGATATAAGCCGAATTTGCGGTTTGGTCTTGTCTATCTGAATGATAGTACGTGTTACGGCCGTTTCTCCGTTTTCCATTGTGGCACGGGCCAAAATAAAGTGGTAGCCTTCGTTCATGTAGTCGTTTTCAATTCTATACCGCCATTTGCCGTTTTTGCCCACTTGTACAAAAGTCTTTCCGTTGTCAAAGCTAAGTTCAACGCTAACAAGTCTTTTCTGTTCTATGGCTTCCTTGTCTTCTTTTGGGGTTTCCTTAGAATCCCTGGCCTGCATTTCCGTGTCGGAAAGGACATATCCCGCCCTGCCTTCCAAGAAAGGTCTGTTTGCGGCAAAATCCAGCATTGTAAAGTTGTCCACGCTGACCCAAGGTCCTGTGGGCTGGTAGATTATGCTGTAGGTGTTTGATTCCACAAAGGATGAATTCGCTGTCTGGGCACGCACGGAAATCTTGTGTTCACCCGCACTTACAAGTTCTGGGGTAAGTTCAAATTTGAACGCATTGCTGGAAGAAAGTTGTGTTTCCGCACGGAAAGAACCGTCCACAAACAAAAGCATTCTTTCTATTGGCGTTTCAGATGTAACTGTTCCGTAGATGTTGAATATACCGTTTACATGCTGCCCGTTCATGGGATACATCAGGTCAACCTTTGTGGCGGCCACGGATTTGTCCAGCCGGATGTTCCTGGAAACACGACGTGTGTTGCCTCCTGCGTCTGCACCTGTCAGTTCCACATTGTAAAATCCATCCGGCAGTGTGGAAATGTCTATGACTTGGGTTATGATGCTGTCTGGAACCAAGTCTATCCGGTTTAGGTGTACAGGCAGAGGAGGGGCATTTTTGTCAAGGGCGCGCACTGTTATGTATAGTTCCACAAGTTCTACGTTGTCTATTGTCTGACCGGAAAAGAAAATATTTCCAGATGTTGCAGAGTCATCCAAAGGAAGTTCCAGTTTGATGTCGGGTACAGTGTTGTCTATGGTTATAAGGCTGGAATACAATCCTTCTATTCCGTAATTGTCGAACACACGCAAGAACACAACATGTGTTCCGTCTTGAATCATTCTTGTGTCGAATTCGTAAGACCATTCTTCTGTGCCGATAGCATCGTTGTAGGTGTTGCCGTTGTCTAATGAAACTTGCACCAAGGCGATTCCGTTTTTGTCAGAAGCCCAGCCTTTCATCAAAACCGTGCCCTTGACCGTTTTTTCTATTTCAGGTTCAGTGACAGCACCTTTTGGTTCTTCCAAGGAAATCCTGAATTTGCGGCTTACTTCTTCTCCTCTAACGCCGTGTATGTCTTCCGCATAAATATATACGGTGTGTTCGTTGTCCGTCATGGAAGAAAGAGGAATCTCTATGGAATAGGTGGAGTCGTATTCCGTCAATGTAATGTATTCACCATCGTCTATGCGGTAGCTTATTTTGGATTTTCCGTCATCGTCAAACACAACGCCGGATATAATGAAGTCCGTGGTTATAATCTGGTTGTCTTCTGGTAGATGGATTTCCACACGTGGAAGGTCTGATTTGTTGTCTATGACAAAATCCCATTTGTCCATGGTTTGCACGTTGCCCACGACATCCGCAAATTGAAAACTCATGTAATTTTCCATGGGTTTGTCCACCGTACCCACGGAAAGATGAGGGGTTGAACTTAGTTCAAAAGGTGTTCCGTTGCTTTCTGTTTCTTTGTTTCCTTTTTCTTGTTGAACCTGTTCCCCTGCAGGAGGGATGTACATTGCGGAAACCAATTTGCCGTTGTCGCTTACCTTGAACGCCACGGTGGTTTCTCCGTTCACCACATCTTCTGGAGCTGGTGTTATGATAGAAACTTGCGGCGGCGTTGTGTCCTTGAACACGGACAGGAACTTTGTTGTCGTGTTGCCCAAAGAGTCCGTCACCCTTATGTCCACAGGAACTAGTCCGTCCTGATATGTTGTCAAAGGCATTTCCTGTTCAAAGGAAACAGATGTGTTGTCCTTGGTTGCTTCTGTCGCAGAGGAAAAGTCTATTGTAGTCCATGAAAGCCCTCCGTCAAAAGAAACTTCTACCTGCGACACACCGTTTAAATCGGAAGCAGTTCCGTCGATTAAGATTTTGTCTTTCAGCCATTGATTTTCCGTTGGCAATGAAACATTTACCTGTGGATTTTCGCGGCTGAATTCCAGGCTGATAGGAGCTGCGGAATATTCCACACCTTCGGCATCTTTTGCTTTTACTACGATGCCGGAATAAGACCCGCATTCTGTTGCTTCAAGGACAACGGCCTTGCCTTCGCTCTGTGCGGATATATTTTGCTCCGATGTTGCAGTTTCAATTTGTACTGTCATAGGAAGGAGGATGTTGAACAACCCTTCAATTTTTCCGTTCTGCGGGGAAATCCAATGTATCTGTTGCAAGTCCACAATCTGCGAAGATTCTTTGGGTCTTGCTACTCCTATTATGCAGGTTTCTGTCGTGGAACCTGTGGCGTTCTCCGCTACAACGGATATGGAATGCCATTGCACCGGCATGTTCTGCAGTGGAATGTCAGCTTGGAAAATTTCCGGGTCGTCGGTTTTGCGTATTAGTGCCTTGCCACTTTGTTGGGTGGTTCCACCAAAAATTGCTGGTTGGTTTGCTACACTTGACAACGCCGCTATGTCGTATGAAACGCCTTTCAAAGGGCTTGCAGAATGTATTTTAACAGTCAGGACGGGAACACTGTCTTTTTCTTGTGTCTGCGGAACATATGCGATTTTGCCGGAAACATAATTTTCCCCTGCGACTGTTTCAAAGGATATTTCTGGTTTTTTGCCGGCATTGGCATAATGCTTTGAGGTAATTGCGTTTCCTTCTGCTTTTCCTGCCAAGGTCAACGTGTTTTGTTCCTGTTTTAGGCTGCCATGTTGTATTATTCCTGCTTGGTTGTAACAGCCTTCGGAAAGGACTGTTCCGTTGAGCGAACAAACCAATTCGTCAATTTTGCCTTGATAAAACACTGCGTAGTAAATGTCTTCTCCTTCAAGCCATATTACGGTGGGTTTTGTCGCCTTGGGCGTCTTCTTGCCGTCCAGAGCAGGGGAGGGGAGTTGAGGTATTTTGTTTATGAAATGGGCTTTACAGGATGTGCTGCCGTCAAAATTGCGGCAAAGCAATTCAACTATGTGGATTCCTTCAGAAAAGGTTGAAGAAGGAAGAACCAAATTGAAATAACCGTCATTTTCAAATTCGATTTTTGTGTATTCCGTGGGTTTGCCTGCCGTTGCCCCTGTCATTATGCCTTCTGCCGAAATTTGTGCGTTGATTGGAATTATGCGGTATTCAAGGGAATTTTCAAATTCGGAAAGCACACGCCCGTTTATGGTCACTTGGGAAAACCCGTCTGAAACTCCTTCGTCTTCCAAATGGATTTCTGGATTTGGGGTTGGGTTTACAAAATGCAAAGGTTTGGAAAAATATTCAAATCCCCTGTCGCTGGTGACGACCACTTGCACTGAATCCGAAAGTCCTTTTGTTCCTGAAGATTCCAATATTATGGTGTTGCCTTCAAGCCTTGCAGTGGCAAATGGTGTTTCTGGCTGCAATCTTACGGAAGCCGCCTTTCCGCCTGCAAAAAAGCCGGTTATAGACTTGTTTTTGGCAAAAGAGACGACACCTTCTTGCGTCACGGAACTGTCTTCAAAGACGACGGTTTGCTGGCTGTCTATTTTGGAAAGGTTTGTAAGATAAACAAGGGATTCTTGCCTGGAGTGCCGTCCATAAATGTCTTTTGCCACGACTTCCAACTTAACAACTCCCCAAGGCTTTGTCGGGTCAAGCGGGATGGAAACATTTATGTCTTTTTCTGCTTCTTTTGGGATGTATGAAGAGCAAGCCTGTCCGTTCACAAACCATTCCACGGAAGATATTCCACAGGATGCCGCCACATTCGTTGTGAAGATTCCACCGGATTCAGGGTGTATTTCCATACCAAGTTGATATGCCTGTTCAGTTTTGGGAAATTTTATTACAGGTGATGTGAACAATGGCTTTTCGCCTTGCGACGTAAAAGGTATGGTCACAGGAACTCCTTTTATGTCGTGAACGTCCACGGCGTATAGGGTGATTGTGTGGCTTCCTGCTGAAAGAATTGACGGGTTTGTACTGGACATTTTGTCGGCAAAGGCTTCTTTTAAATCTATTGTAAAAACGCCGTCGCATTCAACGGAATGTTCCGTGCCACCGTCCACAGAGTAAAACAATTGCGCTGCGCCGTCGTCGTCATGGACTATGCCGCGCACAAACAAAGACTCCGCCGTTCCTTCCAAAACGGAATTTGCTGTAGGATATTGGACGGTTATTTGGGCGCAGTCTTTTTGGCTGTCCACGGGGATTGTCATTTTTTCTGTGCGTACGTTGCCTGCAATGTCGGTGGCGGTCACAGTGAAAACCGTGGATTTTTTGTCATAGTTCCTAAGGTCGAATTCCTTTATCCAGTAGGGATTTCCTGAAACCAGTTCAAAAGAACCGCTTTGTTCTCCTAAGCTCCATTCCAACGACTGCATTCCCACAACGTCAAAGGCCGAACCTGTTACGGAAAAAATTCCGTTTACAACTTCGTTGGCAAGCGGGGACAAGATGCGGACCGCCGGCTTTGTGTTGTCCACAAAGAACAGGAAAGAAGAAAGCCCTGTTGTGCCCTGGTTGTCCACCGCCTTGAACCAACAAACAGCCGCTCCGTCTTGCATTTTGGTTGTGTCTACCGGCGCGCTGAAACTAGCAAACCCTGTGTGTTTGTCTGTCTTTAATTTTAGAGGCTCAGATGTAACGCCACCGTCCACGGAGTACGCCAAGGATTTTATTCCGTTGCCGTCGGAAACAGTGCCGGACAAATTTATTTTCCCGGAAACCAAAGCCCCGATTCCATAGTTTTCAACGCCGGTCACGGGTTGTTTTCTGTCCAAGTGCCAGGATGTGTGTACAGAATGTCCCTTTACTCCATTTATATCCACACCGTAGGCTTCTATTGTGTGTTGCCCTTCTGCCATTTTGGTGGTGTCCAGATAATAGGACCAGAACTCCGTGCCTTCCGCCCTGATGGGGGAATCGGAATTGCCGTCAAGAATCAGTTCCACGTAGCCAACCGCATCATCGTCAATGCATGTTCCTACGATATTTAGGTTGCCGGGAATTCGCATGTCCGTCACCGGGTTTGTGATACCTACAATCGGCAGGTCAGAGTCCGGGTCTATCATTATGTTGAACGGTCCTGCTGTTCCTTGGTTTCCGCCGTAGTCTTCTGCCGTAACAACGATGTTGTATTTTCCTGCTTTTTTGTCGGTTATGTCAAAAGTTTCTTGCCAGCTGTCCATGTTTTCGGACTGTTTTTCCGTGACGTCTTTCTTGCCTCCGGCGAAAACGGCAGGAACAAGGAGGAAAAATATAATTGTGGAAAAAAATCGTTTTAGCAAGTTTTTCATATTCTACCTCCTTGTCCTATTTCATTTGTGCGGTTTCGATGGAACTTTCAGACTCATCGCCTACTTGATAAGCAAGCATAGGATTGGATGTTCCATTTGCGAATTTATAACCATAAGCAGCTTGCCCATAACCAGAACCATCAATATTGTTCTGTGCTCTATCAGCATCATTTGAAAGACCTTTTGTTGGAAAGCCCCTTGCCGTACCGTAATTATTCTGCCAATTCGTCCAAGCAGTTGTGTCTTTTGTAACACTTTCTACTACTTCGCCCGTCGTGCTGTTTTTCCACAAACCTACATTGATGTTATCTTCCAATACGTCGCTTTCAGTCGGAAGGAATGAAATTTCCCATTTGCCTGTAAATTTATCGCTCTTTGAACCTGAATCCAATGATGCGGAATCTAGTAAATATGCGATTTTTGGAGTACCAGAAGCATTGGCATAATAACTGATGTATGGGATTGGATTTCCGTTTGAATCCATTGCCACATCAATGGAAAGTTCAGAACCAATGTTTCCGTAAGAATCCACGGTATAGGTTGTCCAGCCACCTGTGTACGACGATGAATAGGCGTATTCAACGTCACTGTTTCTAGAGTCATAAGCTACAACATGAACTCCACCGTTTTTATCTGTGGCAATTTTACAATGCCTTCCAACTCCATTGTCAAAAATCTTTGAAGGAAGTGCCCAACCATTGTCTGAATATGAGTATGTTCCGCCTGCAACTCCCAATGGATTTGTGTTGTATGTGTAATAAACTCCACTGCCATCGTACCACACAAGAACCACCACATCTTGCTGTGCTGTTGCACCTGGAATAACAGCAATAGAAACGTACTCCCTAGCCTCATAGCCGTTTGCAGATGCAGCTGTGGAGTTACTTGCAACAATATTAACATGATAGTTGGTATATTCCTCTGGAGTAGAGTTTCCACCACCCGGATTAAACCTGTCTGTAAACAATCCAAAGTTCGTTTTGTTCGTTGAATTTGTTGTTCCAGACTTAAACCTAATTTCCTTGTTCATTGCATCGTAATATGCCAAGTAAACAGAGGTTTCATTTCCATGTACTGAAGTCGCCAAAGAAGGGGATTTTATCCTTTTTCTAAAGGGTTCAAAAGTACCGTTATTTCTTTGACCAATTTGTTCCATTCTTAGAGCTTTCTCTCCATTCATAGAACCTCTTTGAGCTCTCATCATGTTGTTTGGGTCTCCCCAACGGCTTGTAAATAAACAGAAATGGTCAGCAGAATCAGCATTAGTATCTCCACCGGCAGCAACTCCGTATGTAAATCCTAAGTCATCAATGGCAAATCCCACAGAAGAGAATTCTTCATAACTACTGCACCAATAGTCATGGGAGGTTGTATCATTAAAATAATTGCTTCCTCCGCCACCCATACTAAAGTGCAGCGAACCATTTGCAAAAGCGAATTGTATCATTCCTGTGGCAGGAGAAATCTTCATAACCACTTCTCTTGCCGTTGTATTTTTAGGCAAGGCGGCTTCACTGTCTATTTCCCAAATATCCAACACAATGTCATCAGTAAGCAGATTGTTGTTAGTTCCGTTAGGCATTCTGTTGTAATGGTTTTCACGAATATCGGCATCTCCTGTTTCTGATTCATCCGTTCTTGCATAAGAACCTTTTGCTTCGTTGTTGTTAAAGTTGTTGATGGAATCAAGACTATTAACAACAACTTTTGCCTTTCCAGATTTCAGTGTAGGAATTGCAACAGAATAATAGGCATTTCCTGCTTTTCCATAGTAAGAATCAGAAGTCAATGTATTATGTGTTCCTATATCAACACTGCTTCCTGTTTCATCAACAAGACTTCCTGTGTCCAAGTTGAAACCATATATTTTTATTGTTTCTGATTCGTTCATGGAATAATGCCCTAATGCTGTCCTGTTATACACAGAAGGATTGGAGCTTTCCAAAGAACTCAACCAAGTTTCCACGCCGGTAATATATGGTACAACATCCATCTTTTTCTCAGTTGTAACGGAGCTATTGTTCTGGGTATGGTTATGGGCTACAGCCATTATGTTGAGGTTTACGTCTTCTTTCGCAACAGTTGCAATTTTTGCGGTGTCAATGGAAAGTGACCATTTTACAAGATGTCCGCGTTGGTCAAAGTAAACTTCTTCATCTATGGCAGGGTCGGTTGAAAGGCTGAATTCCCAACCGTCATTTTCCATTGTTGCATTTGGAACAACCCAAGTGCTTTGTTCGGTATTAAAGTATGCAACTTGCCTGTAGTTTCCGTTTGTACCGTTTGTGCCGTAAGTTGCGTTTGTGACATAGTTGGCAAAAGTAAAACCGTCATAAGAAATCCAAATTGAATTTAGGCGAACATCGTCATAAGCTGTTCCTGTGAATGTGATTTTTCCAGAAACCTTGTCGTCTTTGTCGTACACCCCGTTGCCGTTGTCCGCAAAGGTTTCCCCCGGCAAGTCGTCGCTTAACTCAATGTGTCCGTTTTCACGGCTGTTTTCGTACAAAGAGTTGTCGCTTGCATTGTTCCAATAAAGCGGCTTGATTTCTGCCGTTGGAGCTATGCCGTCCGTCAAATTCTGCATGAATTTGGCGTTAAGAACGGTCCACTGGGAGTCTGTTCCCGGAGTTGTTTCTTCCGTGCTGTCCCAAAAACTAAAGCGATATGTGTTTACTTCGTCCTCGCCGGCGGTTCCTATGGCATCATTGTCCAGATTGATTGCGTTCCCTGCCGTTGCCGTTGCGCCAGTTTCTGGAGCCTCAAGGTTGGCTTGTGCCGGTCCCGTTGACTTGGAGAAGATATAATTCATTGGTGCAGTTCCACCAACAAATTCTGGAACTACAGAAAGTCCGTCCTTGGCCGTCCAAACGCTTCCGCCGGAGGTGTTTGCGTCTGTGTATGCGGAGGTGTCCAAATTCCATATGTCCGTTCCGTACTGTGTGTTGCCCGTTCCGTCCGTGTTCAAGTTCACGTAGAAGGTGTTGTATTCGCTTACGTCATATGCGCCGTTTCCGTTCAAGTCCGTACCAAGTTGTACAGAGGTAATGCGTGGGGCGTTGTTGGAAACATTTGATTCAACATAACCATGGCGGCTGTTGCCCGCAAGGTCGAACACAACGCAATGCAGCTCCACAGGTCCGTCCGGGATGTTGTCGGACTTAACGCTGGCATCCCAGAAGTAGTCCGTTCCAGACTTGCGGTAGGATTCCACCATTCCGTCGTAATCGTCGTTCTTGACCGTTCCGTTGGTGTTCAAACTTTCTCCCGCATTGTCCACAACCATTCCGTAAACGAATTCAGCTTCTGTGAATTCTGTGGAACAAGCCGGCGTGAATGTAACGCTGTTCGCTTGTACGCCGGAAATCAATCGGTAGACACCGCCTATTTTCACCAGTCCGCCGGGTCGCACATTGGTGTTGCTTCCTATGTCCGTGTACTCAAGGTTGTCCGTGGGGGCGTTGCTTCCGTCGCTGGGGCGGCTTACTGTGAGTTTAAGCACAGGAAGATTGTCGTCGTTTATATAAACGCTGCCGTCCGTCTGCGAACTTGAAATGTCCGTGCGGTTTGCAGTCCTGTCTTCGCCGTGGCTTTCCATCACATTGTATATACGTTCTCCGCCAGAACCCGTCCTCTTGAAGTAGAAGACCATCCTTTCAAAGCCGCTTCCGTCTTCGCTCACTTTGCCTGCCAAGGTGAAGTAACCGTTGCTGTTCTGCACTGGATTTCCTGTGCCAAGGACAGTTCCGTCAGATCCGTATGCGTCCTTGTAAATCACAAGGTCGTTGGCTGTGTTCCCGTCAAAGGCGGGGGCGGTGTTGTCTATGTTTATGGAAATGTCCAAAGAGGCATCTTTTGTTCCGGCTGTGTCCAAGTCCTTTGCACTTATGGTCACCTTCCATGCTCCGGAACCGTTGTCGTTTCTTCTGACGGGAATTTGCATCTCATAGGACGTGTTTGCCGTAGAGTTGTTCGTGTAAAGAGTGTCTGTGGAAGAACCGCTCACATCGACATTCGCTATGCCATCGTTGTCCTGTACCGTTCCGCACAAGTACCAGTCGGAACCTTTTATGTACATGTCGGGTTCATATGCTCTTTCTGCCACGACTGTTCCTGTCGCAGGGTCTCCGTCAAAGCGCTTCAACGCAAGGTTGTTGAACTGCGGCACGTTGTTGTTTACGGAAA
>JAZSMM010000044.1:0-5738 GCA_045535895.1 Treponema sp. | reverse complement strand
TCTGCTGCCTTGGATTATGTATTTGGATGAATTTACCTTTCTGTCTTGTCGCATAGCGTTCTTTTACCGGTCTGTGTCCACCAAAGTATACAGCCTCAGGATAATCGGGAAGAAGTTCTTCCAGCATTTTTTGAACGCAGCCTTCAGCGCTTTCATCGTTTCCTGTCCAGGTAAGACCTTCTATCAACGAATCGTCTGTCAGTCCTTCTATTAGTTGTTCCCTTGAATAAAATTCAATGGGTTCTGCATGGGAAACAATGCAGTTGGGACAAAGGGCGCAAAGAGGCAGGGAATCTTCCATGCAGGCATAAAGGTGAAGCACATCGTCCCCGTAATATTCGGACATAAACAATTTGACCATCTCGCCTTCTTGAGCGAATTTCCTGAAAGGATGGTTGCCATGGCGTGTCGTGTTGAGGATATTCTCGTGGTTGCCTTTGAGGAAATGGAAAAACTCAGGGAAGTCGCATTTGCACCGCATTACCATTTCCATCAAAGAAAGACCTTCTTCCATTTCCTGGACAATGGCCTTCCCGGTGAAAACCCCTTTTTCAAATTCATCAAAGGCTTTCAGCCACCTGTCTTTTCTTAGTTCCGAATGAAGTCCGTCTCCAACGCAAACAAGACGGACTTCACCTTTCTGCATTAAATTTAAAACAGAAGTGCAGCCCTCCGCCGAAGTGTTTGGAATTTTAGGTTTAAAAGAAAGAATGTTGGAGAAAAAATCCGGACGGGCATGCAAGTCTGGAACAATGATTGTAGGAATGATTTTTTTTCCTGTGCAAAAGTCCAAAAGACCGCCTGGAATCCCAAGCAAAGGAACACAGGGTCTATAATCCTCATGTTCCGTTTCCAAAACAGAAAGAGTACATTCAACAAGAGTAACCAGTTCGTTATGCGGTAAAAGTTTAGTTTGCAAAATGCAACGCCGTTTTATGACAGAATCAGATTGGAATTGCCAATTGTAATCTTGTCGCCGGGATTCAACCGGACGTATTTGTCTGGTGGAATGCGGCGACCATTTAAAAACGTACCATTTGTGCTGTTTTCATCTTTTAGGAAAAAAGCGTCCTTTATTTTTTGGATAAGGGCATGATGTCTGCTTGCCAATTTGTTGTCAATAACAATGTTGTTTTCCGGTGAGCGACCAATGGTGATTTTTGCAACCAATTCAATCCTGCTGTTATTGAACATCAAATACGAAACCTGCTCGTTGTCAGTGAATTTCTCCAAGCGTTGACCGACTTTACTAGTGGTAATAATTGTTGTGTCTTGCATATAAATAGTATACCCTTAACCATTCGATTTATCAAGAAAAAAACAGGGTTCATCTCGATTGATGAACCCTGAAAAGACGGGGAATACAGTATATTTTTGTTTGTCAGGCGAAAAGCCCTCCGACAACATTTACAATTAGTGAAACGATGTACGCCGTCAACATTTGGATTGCAATGGCACCGGCTGTACGTTTCCAAGTCTTCAACTCACGCTTCATGGCTCCGACAGCGGCGAAACAAGGCATGCACAGCAAGTTGAACATCATATAAGAGTATGCAGCCTGACTGGTTTTTATGTCCTTCTTCAATGAAGGAAGGGCGTTCTGGTCAGAACCTTCAAACAAAATGTTTTCAGCATATATGTCGAAAGCAATATCCGGGTTGTAAATTCCACCTTCAAACCCAAGGGCCAGCAACTCATCTTCCGGCATGGAAGCAAAGTAAGAGTCCAAGTATTCAGGTGAAACATCATCTTCATAAAGTTGCGCCATTGTTACGACAACCATTTCTTTTGCAATCCAACCTGTTACCACACCAACGGCAGGCCTCCACTCCCCAAAGCCCAGAGGTTTGAAGACAGGGGCAATGATTCCGCCGGCACTAGCAAGAAAGCTGTCGTCCATGGAACAAAGAACCGAGGGTTCTTCACCAGCAGCAATGGATTTAGCCTTGTTTTTGCCGTTGAATGAATCCAAGTTGAAGTTGGATAAAAGCCATAAAAATATGGTAGAAACAAGTATGACAGAACCGGCTTTATGGGCAAATCCCTTGAGCTTTTCCGTGCAGTGGATTGCGATGCTCCTTAGCGTTGGAAGCCGGTATTGCGGAAGTTCCATCAAAAAATTTGATGCGACGGATTTATATACAACGACATTCAGCACCAAAGAAACCAAAATGGCAACGACAATGCTTACAATGTAGATTGAGAACATCACAGGGGTTTGAATTTCCGCACTAAAAAACGTGGCAACAAACATTGCGAAGATAGGGAGCTTGGCTCCGCAGGGCATGAAAGCTGTGATAATCGTCGTTATGCGCCTGTCTTTTTCGCTTTCCAATGTTCGGGTGGCCATAATGGCTGGAACTCCGCAACCAAACCCCATCAAAAGTGGGATAAACGACCTTCCGGAAAGTCCGAACCTGCGGAAAATTCTGTCCATCACGAAAGCCACCCTGGCCATGTATCCGGAATCCTCCAAAAAAGACATAAGGACATACAAGACAAGAACCAACGGCAGGAAGCCCAAGACAGCACCGATTCCGCCCAAGATACCGTCCACAACAAGTCCCATTGCCCAGTCGTCCGCACCAAGCGATTGCAGCCCGGTGGCAACCAAACCAGTGAGCCAACCCCACAGGGATTCCACCCAGCTGGCTAGCAACACCCCGGGACTTGGACAACCAGGAATGAACAGAAAATTTTCGCTGAAAGTACATGAAAAAATGAAATAAACGACAACAGCGAAAATAGGCAGCGCGAGCCAACGGTTTGTAAGTACTTTGTCAATTCTATCGGTTTTGGTTTCCGTCATTGGACTTGAGGCAGGCTTTTCAACAGTGTTTGAGACCAACTCGGCGATATAAGAATAAAGCAAATCCGCTTTTTTTTCCTCCGGGTCGGTTTTTCCAGAAGAATCCTTGGATAATGCCGCCAGTTCATCAAATATCTCCAGTTTTGTCGGAGCAGTTTTGTTTTCAACGGTCTGGATAACAGCCTCCATAAGCTGGGCAACACCTTTCCCGGACCTTGCGACAATCGGGACGACGGGAACTCCAAGCGTTTGGGAAAGTTTGGCGTGGTCTATTTTTATTCCACGGGAAGCGACTTCATCCATCATATTGAGAGCGATTACAGTAGGCACGCCTGTTTCCATAATCTGCAAGGAAAGGTACAGGTTGCGCTCAATCGCGGTGCCGTCAATTATGTCTATAACGCAGTCGGGTCTTTCGTTGACGATGTAATCACGGGCAATAACCTCTTCCGCCGAATAAGGTGAAAGTGAATATGTACCGGGCAAGTCCAATATGTTGTAGTCCTTGTCTTTTTTGTACACGCCTTCTTTTTTATCCACGGTAACACCAGGCCAATTGCCTACATGCTGCTTTGAACCTGTAAGAACATTGAAAAGTGATGTCTTGCCACAATTAGGATTTCCTGCAAGAGCAATTGTATACGACATTTTTTCCCCCTGAAATTTTAGATAAAGTTAGCATATGGTAACTTTATGGTTAAAAAAAATTAAACACCAACCATTTGATTAGACAACCTTAAACAGGATTGCCTTCCGTTGAAATTTGAATGGAATCGGCTTCTGCCTTCCTCAAACTAAGTTGATAGCCACGCAACGAAATTTCCACAGGGTCACCCAACGGAGCAACCTTGACCATCTTCACCTCCACGCCCGTGGTGATGCCCATGTCCATGATACGCCGCTTGAACACACCTTCTGCGGAAATCAAGTCCACTTTGGCAACCTGACCAGGTTTCAATTCACGCAAAGTCATTTAATTTCACCTCCGAAAAATCACGCCACAAGGATTTTGTGAGCCAAGCCGCGGTTCAAGGCCAGCTTTGTTCCTTTGATTTGAAGAATTATTCCAGCAGGACTGTCACCAACAACAGTAACTGTTTGTCCTGGGATAAACCCCATGTCCACCAAATGCTGCTTCATGTCTTCTGCTGCGGCAAGAGATGTAATGGTGCGACACTCCCCTTTTGAAACCATAGCCAACGGCATATACCCTCCTAAGTTAGCATGTACTAACGCAAGTAAGCATATATTAACTAAAAAAAAAAGTCAATATAATTTTAAAAATTTTGGACTATTTGTTGGGCAACAACAAACACGACGGAAAGAACAACTGCCGGCAGATAATTCGCTGTTTTTATTTTCTTTAACCCCATCAAATTCACCCCAATCATAACAATCAAAGCACCACCGGCTGCTGTAAGTTCCGCAATGACAACTTCATTGGCATAGGGAGCGACGACGCTCGCCAACAATGTAAGAGCACCTTGATAGACAAGGACCGTCAAAGCGGAGAACGCCGTTCCGATTCCCATTGCCGCGGTAAATACTATCGCCATGAAGCCGTCCAGCACAGATTTTGTAAAAATAATTGTATAGTCTTTGTCTATGCCGGCCTTGAAAGAACCTATAATAGCCATGGCACCCACACAAAAAAGGACGGACGCATTCAAAAACGCATATGCAAAACCTGTTTCTGTTGAATCACTCTTGTCTGCTTCATTGATTGCTTCTTTTTTTTCTTTTTTCAGCGACAACTTGCCTATGGACTCGCCAAGTTTAAGAATGTTTCCGTCAATATCAAGCAGCGTTCCTATTATTCCGCCGGCAATCAAAGATATTGCCAAAAAAATTATATTCTGGTACTCGAACGCCATTTGGATTCCCAAGACAAGAGAAACAACACCAGCGGCAGTCTGAACGATACTTGAAAGTTCGCCCGTAATTTTCTTTGAAAAAATCAAACCTATCAATGAACCACAAATTATCGCTCCACAATTCACAAAAACAGCTATCATTAAAGTTCCCCTGAAAAAAAATCCCACGGCGCACAGCACCGTAGGATTTCCTTTTATTTTAGAATTTCTTCCCCCCTGCCCATGGCAGTAAGACCTGTACGAACCAACTCCTTTATGCCGAAAGGTTCAAGCAAGCGAATCAAACTAGCGACTTTGTCTTCGCTGCCTGTGACTTCTATAACAACAGAATCCACTGCGACATCCACGATGCGGGCGCGGAAGATATTTGCCGTTTCTATGACACCGATTCTATTTGAACCGCTTGCAGAAACCTTGATCAAAGCCATTTCTCTGACAACTGTTTCCGAGGGAACACAATGTTTTATAGAGATGACTTCCACAAGTTTGGAAAGTTGTTTTTCAATCTGCTCAAGGATATATTCGTCACCACTTACGACAATGGTCATGCGAGAACGCCCAGGATTATGGGTTTCTCCCACGGTAAGGCTGTCAATATTGTACCCCCTGCGACTGAACAAACCAGAAACACGGCTAAGCACGCCCGCATGGTTTTCCACCAACACAGACAAAACATATCGTTGCATAGGAACTCCTTTATTAAGGAATAATAAACTGTTTGCAAGCATTGTTCAAGATGCAAAAAAACTCCCGCCCATACGTGCATAAGCAAAACATGAAGCCGTTACATGCAAACGTTTTACATGTAAACGTGGGGGAAGGCAAGCGGGTCCCAGCGACGGGAAAAACAGAGGTCTTCTCCCTAAAGGGCGCCCTCCTCTGTTTTTTCCTGCGTCCCACTTGCCTTCCCCGCATTCCACGCCGGCTGCCAGGGTGTTACCAGTCGCGCAAGCGACGTATACAATAATTTCCTTGCAACCCAGACCACGCAAGTGGGCTGACCGCAGCCCACTTTTACGTGTGCGACGTTTTGTTCCCTGTGTTTGCCGAAGGGG
>JAZSMM010000052.1:0-2697 GCA_045535895.1 Treponema sp. | reverse complement strand
GGTCTGTCGTCAAAATCACCGCCATAACGAAGAACTTCTTTTCCTGTCACTTCATCTTTTATTAAGATTGCTTGGTCAACAAAATCCCAAATAAAACCACCTTGGTACATATCATATTTGTCAATCAATTTCATGTAAGAGCCAAGCCCCCCCAGGGAATTGCCCATATCGTGCATAAATTCACATAAAATATACGGTTTCTTTGGATTGTTCGTTAGGTATTCCTCCACTTCACAGGGTTTTGCATACATACGGCTTTCCACATCTGAAATTGTGTCTTCATATGCTCTGTTGTAATAAGAACTTTCGTAATGAACCAGTCTTCCGTCGTCCTTGTCCTTGAAGTATTTGTTCATAGCTTCTATGTTGTTTCCAGCATAGGACTCGTTGCCTAAAGACCAAAACAAGACCGCCGTATGATTTTTAAAAGTTTCAAAATTGCTTTTCGCCCTGTCGATTGCTGCCTCCTTCCATTGCGGAAGAGACCCCGGCACATTCCAAGATGGTTCAACAACTCCCATTTTTTGGAAAGACCCGTGGCTTTCTAGGTTGGTCTCTGACATCAGGTAAATTCCTTCTTTGTCACACATATAATACCAAGGAATTTGGTTGGGATAATGGCAGGTTCTTACAGCATTGATGTTGTTCCGTTTTATACAATCTATGTCAGAAATCATTTCTTTTATTCCTATTGTCCGGCCTGTCTTTGCACACCATTCATGTCTGTTCACTCCTAGCAGAATCAATCGGCTGCCGTTTAAGTATATTACCTTGTCAACAATTTCAAGCCGTCTAAACCCAACCTTGTATGGAACAACCTCTACAAGTTGCCCGTCGTCGTACAGCTCTACAAAAGTGTCATACAAATATGGATTATGATTGTTCCAGGGTTTTACTTTATCAACGTCCATTTTGGCATACCCATTTAGCATATTTTTGTCGCTGTCAAAAACAATGTCCATGTTTGATATTCTTTTCCCCGATTTGCTGGCAAGAACAAATTTTGCAGATTTTACGCTTTCTTTGACAGAAGAAACTTTTACATTTATTGTAATTGAACCACTTTTGTTGTCCTTGTTCAAAACAGGTTGAATCCATATGTCCTGCAAATGCGTGTCGGGGATTGCTTTCAAAGTTACGTTTCTGAAAATTCCAAAAAAACGGAAGAAATCTTGGCCTTCCAAAAATGCTACACTGCTCATTTTATGGACTTCCACCGCCAAAACATTTCCTTCTTTCCGGATGTATGGCGTTAAATCAAATTCGGAAGGTGTAAAACTGTCTTCTGCATAGCCAACAAACTTGCCATTCAACCACACATACATTGCTTGTTCTACACCTTCAAAGTAAATGTGAACACGTTTGTCATGCAAATTTTCTGCCAAATCAAATCTTGTCACATAGGACCCTACCGGATTATATTCTGCTTCGCTAAACATTCCCTTGCCATTTTCAGCGTTATCCAAAGAATATGCTGGTCTGCGGTATTGTTTGCCTTCCCAAGGATACATTGTATTGATGTAGCGAATTTGGTCGTAACCTGCCAGTTCAATATGTCCCGGAACCATAATTTTATCAAAACCGCTTAAATCAAATGTTTCTTCATAAAAATTGGCAGGTCTAACTTTTGCATTCAAACTGAAGCAAAAATTCCAATATCCGTTTAGACTCTGTGTCATTCTATTGTTTTTTTGGTTCAAATCCGTGTAATTCAGATAATAAATGTGATCGCTATGGGCTTCTATCTGATTTACTCTGAAAATTTCAGGATTATCTAGCCATTTAATATCTGCTTTCATGGTGACCTCGCTTTTAATTTTTCAAGTATATTTTCTTATAATCCAACATTTGTTAAACTTTTTCTAGTCAGGTTCTTTGGACATGTTTTTTAGATGACAAACTCTTTTGTTGCTGGAACATTGTTAATAATGTTATAATTCATTTTTAGAGGTGTTTTTATGAAAGTTTTATTGATTAATGGTAGTCCGCACAAAGATGGATGTACTTTTACAGCGTTGAATGAAGTTGCAAAAACTTTGGAAAAAAATGGAATTGAAACTGAGATTTTGTATCTTGGTGTAAAGCCAATTGCGGGCTGTATTGCATGTGGAAAATGTTTTGAGCAGAAAAAATGTGTGTTCGATGATAAAGTAAATGAAATTTTGGCTCGTTCTGATGAATTTGATGGACTTGTAATTGGTTCTCCGGTTTACTATGCAGGTCCAAGCGGCCAAATTAGAGCCTTTTTGGACAGACTTTTTTATGCAGGCGGTAGAAGATTTGCCGGAAAACCAGGCGCTGCTGTTGTTAGTTGTCGTAGAGGTGGTGCAACTGCTGCTTTTGATCAATTGAACAAATATTTTACAATTAGTTCCATGCCAATTGTTTCGTCGCAATATTGGAATCAAGTTCACGGTGCTTATGCAGAACAAGTTTTTCAAGATGAAGAAGGAATGCAAACAATGCGAACTTTGGGCAACAATATGGCTTGGCTTTTAAAATGCATTCAGCTTGGAAAAGAAAACGGAATCACTTTGCCAGAACGAGAACCTCCAGTTTGGACCAATTTTGTGAGGTAGGGGTAGAGGGGAAGTTATTTTTCCACGACATATTTTTATTGGCTTTTCCAAAATTTTATCTGAGTGTGCAAAGTTTGCCTCTTAAAATGAATCCGATTTTTTCGTAGCATGAGTTAGA
>JAZSMM010000102.1:0-5482 GCA_045535895.1 Treponema sp. | reverse complement strand
ATATTAACATATCAAAAACTATGAAGCAACCTGTAAAAAAAAGAGCGGCCAACTAATCAGCCGCTCCGCAACAAGGAAAACGCAAATTTATTTTTGCGTCAAGTTGCCTTTCATTGAAAGGATTCCGTTTTTGTAATTTGCATTCAGGCTGCCCACAAATTTCCTTTGGGCGAATTCAGAAACCGTATCCGGGACAAGGGAAAGTTTACTCCAGTCAACATCGCTCATATTGGCTTTGTTACCACCTGGAACAAGATATTCGTCTTTAACATAAAAACGACCGCCTATATTCTCCGCAACTCCATGCGCCATGGAAAAAGAGTCGTCCATGTTTATTTTCCCTTTGGAGTCACTGGTTATCTGATATGCTGTACCCCGGTGAACAAAGCGGATTGTAAGTTGCCTTTTGTTTTGAGCCACCCTCAAAGCATCTTCCTGCGCATACGAGTAATTGCCCAAAGGAAACAACAGCAAACACCGCAAGCCTACAGGTATCGCAGGATTTTTTGTGTCCGGGCTGTCATAGCGAACAGAATCCAACAAGGCGGTGGAATTCTTCTTTGAAGCCCCCGAAGAAGCGTCATAACCGTCTTTTACGACCATTCCGTCCGAAACCCAGTTCAAATAATTTGAAGAGTCCGGCCTTAATACATTGAACCTAAAATCAATCGTGACTTTTTGCGCACCGACCGCCCACAAGGACGTACACAACAAGACAGCCATAACAAGCGAAAATTTAATTTTTTTCATGGTTTTATCTCCTACACTAAACTATAGGAGCAAGCCATTTACAATGCAAACAAATCAGACGGAAATTCCCGCTTCTAGTGCAATTTTTATCATGTTGGAAAAAGTTGTCTGCCGTTCTTGGGCGGAGGTGGCTTCACCTGTTGCAATATGGTCGGACACGGTAAGGATTGCAAGTGCCTTGCGGTTGAATTTTGCGGCAAGTGTATAAAGTTCCGCTGCTTCCATTTCTATACCAAGAACACCATACTTTGCCCACAACTTCCAGTTTTCATTTTCATCATAGAACAAATCGCTAGAAGCCACAGGACCTTGCAATGTCTGGATTCCATTTTCTTTGGCTGCGTTGTAGGCCGCCATCAGCAAATCAAAATTCGCCGTAGGTGCAAAATGCAAACCACCAAAACGCTGGTTCATCAAAGAGGAATCCGTGCATGCACTAACGGCAAGAATCGTGTCGCGAATTTTTGTGGAAGGATGAATCGCCCCACAAGTGCCCACACGAATTGCTTTTTTCACGCCATAAAACTGGAAAAGTTCGTTCACATAGATTGAAAGAGAAGGCTGCCCCATACCCGTACCTTGAACAGACACGGCTTTCCCCTTGTACGTTCCAGTAAAACCGTACATTCCTCTTACTTCGTTGTAGCATTCTGCGTTTTCCAAAAAATTTTCCGCAATGTATTTTGCCCTAAGCGGATCACCTGGCAGCAAAACAGTTTCTGCAATCTGTCCTTCTTTTGCGTTTATATGAGTACTCATGTACACCTCCGTATGAATTTCAATGTCTTAGGCTTGCACCTTTACACTTATCTTGTTTTCGAGCAGAACCAAAACTTTTGCTGGACATCCGGCAACGCATTCACCGCAAGAGTCACATTTTTCATAATCCACAAGCGGAAGATTATCCTTGAGCACAATGGCCTGCTTGGGACACAGACGCTCGCATTTAGCACATTTTATACAAGCCGTTTTGCATTGTTTTAGGAGCACGGTTTTATTCGCACTGCGGTTTGAGCATAAAGCAAACGAACCTTTTTGATTGGCAGGAAGCCTATGGAACAAGCCTTGAGGACATTCCTTTGCGCACATTCCGCAACCAGTGCATTTTTCATAGTCCACATGAGGAAGACCGTCTTCTCCCATGGAAAGAGCGCCAAATTTACATACGGAAACACAGTCCCCCAATCCAATACACCCGTATTGGCACATCTTTGTTCCGTTCACAGCTATCTTTGCAGCCCTGCAAGATTGCACCCCGCTATAAATTCCACGAGGCTGAGCATGCTCTTTGCTACCTTGGCAAGCAAGGACGACAACTTTGTTCACGGCATTTGCAGAAACTCCCATCAGTTGGGCCACAGCTTTTGCAACGGCAGCACCACCGGCGGCACATCCGTCTACAGGAGCCTCACCCCTTGCAACCGCAGCAGCAAAGCCGTCGCAACCTGGATACCCGCATGCACCGCAGTTTCCGCCTGGCAAAACTTCTCGGATTTTTTCAACAGTGGGGTCTACAGGCACATGGAAAACCTTTTTAAAAAAACCAAGCAAAATACCAAGCACAAAGGCTATTCCAAAGGAAACGCAAAGTGTAATGACAATCGTGTTCATATGCTATCCCCTATTTAATCAGTCCGGAAAAACCACCGAACGCCAACGAAAGCAGTCCGGCTGCCACAAACAAAACCGGCGTTCCCTTCATAAAAGAAGGAACAGGAGCAATTTTTATCCGCTGGCGTATACCAGACATCAACACCATGGACATAAGGAATCCTGCCGCAGAGCCTACGGCATATACTATGGATTCAGCAAAGCCGTAATTTTTGCTTATGCAGTTCAATGTTACCGCAAGAATGGCACAATTTGTGGTGATAAGGGCAAGATAAACCCCCATAGAACTGTAAAGGGCTGGAGCCGATTTTTTAAGATAGAATTCAACCAATTGAACCAAGCTGGCAATAACCAATATAAAAACCAAAGTTTGCAGGAACGTAAGCCCCAAAGGACTTAACACAAAGTGGTACAGCGGATAAGTTACAACCGTGGCAAGAACCATGACAAAAGAAGTTGCAACGCCCATCCCAAAGGCTTTGTTCGTGTCAGTCGTCATTCCAATAAAAGGACACAAGGCAAGAAATTGAATCAAAACAACATTGTCCACCAACATGGACGAAAGAAATATTTTAAGGTACTCGTTCATTTTTTTCAGCCTTCCTTTTTCTGTTTGTTTTTTTGCATAACATGACGAATTCCCATGCTAACGGCTATGAACATACCGAACACAAAGAACCCGCCCGGTGCAGCTGTGAAAAAGCCTATTCTATACGGTTCAGGGATTACCTCAAAACCAAACACAGAACCAGAGCCCAAAAATTCTCGAACAAACGATATTCCACAAAGAACCCAAAGATAACCCAAACCCATTCCCAATGCGTCACAGGCAGCTTCCGGGACTGTTCGTTTTGAAGCGAACGATTCCACACGTCCCATTATTATGCAGTTCACAACAATGAGAGGAATAAAAACTCCCATTGCCTTGGAAAGATCCGGTAAATAAGCCTGCATAAGTAAATCCACAATGGTGGTAAACGACGCAATTACAATTATAAAAACAGGAATACGAATTGAGTTTGGAATCAACTTGCGGAACAAACTTATTATGACCTCGCTCATCACAAGAACAAATGTCATGGCAAGTCCCATTCCCAACCCATTGGAAAAACTCGTGGTAACCGCCAAGGAAGAACAAAGTCCTATCATAAGAACCAACAAAGGGTTCTCTTTCATCAGACCATTTGTGAAAATATCCAGATATTTTTTCATGCCTTTTTTACTCCTCTCGATAAAGCTGATTCAATGGATAGTCCACGGAGTTTACGGTTTCCCCTATGGCATCTGCAATTATTTTGTCAGCTTCTATCGCTCCAACTTTTACCATGTCGGCAATACAGGCAGAAGTTATCGTAGCACCAGAAACAGCGTCAAAGTCAGCGCCCACAATCAACGGCTGATTCACGGACTTGCCTGCAAATTGCCCGTAGAATTCTTCTTCCAATGCTCGCTGTCCCAAATTCGGCGTGTCATCAAGTTCAATTATTCTCGCTCCGATTATCTTTCCTAAAGCGTCCACAGCCGTTAACACAGTGCCACCATTTTTATAAGTCTGACCCCTTACAGCTACCATAGCACCTACAGGCTTTCCGTCTTCTGTTACAAGAATTTGTTTTTCCACAACCATGGAACGGACGACACGGTTCAACCCTTCCGATATTTGGTTGAATTCTGCATCAGGGTACAAGTCCTTCGGAAACAAAGAATGGTAGGCATCGTCATAATTGAAAACCGTCGCAGCCTCTTGGATTACAGGAGTTGCTCCGCTGCTTGCGTCAGCCCCGTAATGCTTGGCAAGATATTCACCTGCGACGTAAGAAGCATATTTTACAATTTGCGCTACACCTCTTGTAGTGATTGTAGCACCGGAAATCGTGTCCACATCGTCACCCGCAACAAAAGAGTCGTCCGCCGATTTTCCTGCAAACTGGGTGTAGAACCAAGGTTCGGTTGCCTTCTGGCCAAAACCAGGAGTGTCGCTTATAGAAAGAAACTGCACCCCGGTGATAGTGCGGTTCATGTCCAAGCCCAAAAGAATCGTCGCCTTGTCGTAGGTCGGTCCGGTAGCTTGGACTACAGCACCGACAACTTTTCCGTCTTTTTTCGCAAGGTAAAGGCTTTCGACTTTCACCGTTCCGGCAACGTCTGGAACAAAGTCGCCGGCCACCTCAAATGAATCCGCTCCGGGGAACACAACCGAAAGACCTGCGTTCACTTCCTCTTGGGCAGCGGCGGCAATTACAGGCTCCGTAAAACTATTGACAAGAGCAAGAAGAACGCAGGCAACGCTGGCAAAGGCTGCAAGCGCAAAACCCAATTTCAGCATGTTTTTCATTTTGCAGAGCCTCCATTGGATTTTTTGTAACCGTATTTGGCGGGAACAAGTTTGTTCAAAAAAGGTGTAAGCACATTCATAATCAATATGCTGAACATAACACCTTCCGGATAGCCTCCAAACTTACGGATAAGAAATGTTATAAGACCACATCCCGCACCAAAGACCAACCTGCCGTATTTTGTCACAGGAGTTGTCGCATAATCCGTGGCCATAAAAACAGCCCCAAACATAAGTCCTCCAGAAAGAACGCTCATAATTGGGTCTCCACCGGAAATCCAAGTACAAAGTGCGCAAACCGCAACCATGGTCACAGGAGCTCTCCAGTCAATAACACGTATAGCCGAAAGCACCACAAAAGCCACAAGAACAAGAAGTACGCTGGTTTCTCCTATACAACCGGCTCTGTTGCCCAAAAAAAACTGAAGGTACATGTCAGGGTCAGCAAAAAACACCCCGGTTTTAATCTCGCTCAAAACAGTTGCGCCTGAAACACCGTCAAGCGGAACTGTCCACGAGGACATTGCCACAGGAAAACTGACAAAAAGAAAAGCTCTGCCCGTAAGGGCTGGATTAAACACATTCGCCCCTATTCCGCCAAAAAAGCCCTTAGCAACAACTATGGCAAACAAAGAACCCAACATTGTCATCCATACAGGAATGGAAGGAGGAAGGACAAGAGCAAGCATTATGCCTGTAACAATGGCGGACAAATCACCAACCCTCACAACTTGTTTTGTAAGCCGCTGAAACAGCCACTCAAACACAAAGTCGGATCGTAGCCAT
>JAZSMM010000238.1:0-1585 GCA_045535895.1 Treponema sp. | reverse complement strand
GGGTCTGCCATCCTCTGTCGGCACCCATGTGTCCATGGGAATGTATTCGTAGCCGACATCTGCTGTTTCGTTCTCGGTCACATCCTCGATAACCACAGCGAGGTCAAGCGCCGTTACATTCTCGCACTCAATGACAAGACGCTTGAATATGCTCCTGTCACTCTCGGAAACGCCTGTGCCGTGGGTTAGCGCGTACTCAGGCCTGTGTGTATCCTGAAGCACAAAGTCATAGGCGGATAGAACATCAAAGCGCAGGTCGGTGTTAGAGGATATGAGGGTAACTCGGATGGTGCTCTCGCCGTCGGTCATATAAGCGCATCTGCCGCCTCTGGTGACATAAATTGTAACGGCGTTGGTGGTTTCCACCGTGCTGATGGCTGTTTCTTGTAAAATGACGGCGGAAGGAGTTGAGTCCATCCAAGGGGATATGGAATCCCCTGTGTTGATGGATTTCTCCCAGTTGGACGAATCCAGTTTTGAGTTGGTATTCTCTGAAACTGTGGTTCTTGAAAATCTACAGATTTTGGAAAACGATTCCGTGGTTTGTGATTCCAAGGCTGTGACCGTGGAAAATGTGTCGGTTTCTGCTCTGGAAGGAGAGGACATGCAAAAAAATGCCTGTGTGATGAGAGCCTTTATTGTGGATTCCACCAAACTGGATTTGGGGAAGTCCTTTGTCCTTGCAGGAGTCGCTTTAGACCAAAACGGGAACTCGCTTTCTTTTGGGATTCCGTTCTATGGCTATAATGATTCTGTTGCGGGGCTTGTGCTAAGTGAAGTTCGTGCAGATGCCACCAAGGCAAAAGTTGAATTTGTGGAACTTTATGTCTACAGAACCGGGAATATTGGCGGCGTTACGTTGTACAGTGCCAATGACGACGACGACGGAGAATATGTGTTTCCTGCCGCCGACGTGAAAAAAGGGGAATATATTGTAGTACATTTTCGCAAGTTGGAAGAACAATCTTCCGGTTGTATTGACGAAACAGGGAGCGACTTGAACTTTTCCACAGCGGCGGATTCTTGTGCTGATGCCAGGGATTTTTGGGTGGAAGGAACAGAGGCACGCATAGGAAAGTCTGATGTGATACTGCTTAGAGAGCGAATGGGGGGAAAGTTGCTTGACTGCGTTGCGTATGCAGAAGACGATGTTGAAGAATGGAAAAAGGACGTTTTTGTTTTTGCAATTACGGAAGCAGAAAAAGAGGGTGTTTGGCATGGAGGTACAGATGTTTCTGGAGCGGCAAGTTCCCAAGGAATTACAAACACCCGTACTTTGTCCAGACAGAACATACCTCAGATTGTTTCTGCGATAGATGCCGGGTTGCCCATGCCGGAAAACAATGCTTCTTGTTGGCTTTTGACCAAAACAAGTTCAGCTTCTCCCGGTGCGGAAAATTCAACCGAAGCATATGTACCTTGAAATAATTAAGTAAAAACGTAGTGGGGCTGTCCTAGAAGTAATAAAAAAACTTCAGCAAAGGGCAGCCTTTTTTTAATCAATTTTGAAGTTATTTTGTACTTTGTTTTTTTTAGGCATTCATAAATCTAATAAGCTGCTTAACGTTATAACCAAGCATTAATA
>JAZSMM010000252.1:0-4357 GCA_045535895.1 Treponema sp. | reverse complement strand
TGTCGTGGTCGCAACTACAAGGCAAAAGGTTCGGTATAATAAATATTTTTATTCTCCGTTCACTTCATCAAGCAACGCCGTATATAAAGTCATCATGTCTTTGTTGGAACGGCGCAAAGAAGCGGCTATTCGTTTTGCAATCCTTGTTATTGCTCGGTATCCCAAAACGGGTTCTTCTTCACACAATTTTTGGAATTGTTCCCCGTCAAGACATAGAATCTTACAGTTTTCCATTGCAACTACAGAAGCAGAACGCTTGTCATTGTCAATGAGTGCTACTTCCCCAAAAAAAACATTTTGCCCTGCTTTTAGGTTTACAACAGCAAATTGTTCGTTGCTTGGGGTGTTTCGCCTTACCTGCACAGTCCCTTCATATAAAATATACAAAGTATCGCCAAAATCGCCTTCTTGTATAATCATGTCATTTGGCACAAAATTTTTGACTTGCAAAAGAAGGGCTATTTTTTCCAGTATGCGTATGTTTTCTTCCGTTTGCTCAACGAAATCAGAGAATATTTCTAGTTTTGCAAGTTTT
This sequence comes from Treponema sp., assembly GCA_045535895.1. GTDB lineage: Bacteria > Spirochaetota > Spirochaetia > Treponematales > Treponemataceae > Treponema_F. Next base: position 3,822 of record JAZSMM010000252.1, on the reverse strand, counting down.
TTTAAGATTTCTGGGCTGCATTCCATTTTTCATTCCTCCGTTTTTTCAATAGAGCCGTTGTTCCCATGGATAAAAATACCTTTGCAATTGGCCGGAATAATGTAATCGTCTGCGGGAGTGAACCTTGGCAAATTGCTTTGCAATGTTTTCACTTTTTTCAAGTTGGATACAATCTTTCCCATGTCTGGATTTTTTTGAGCTTCTGCCAATGCTTCCATTCTTCTGTTGTAAAAGTTGCCGGTGTTTTCCAGCAGCCCGATTAGAATGTCTTGCGTTTTCAATGAAGTTCTATAGTCCTTGTACGGACAGCCTTTGAATTTTTCAGGAATATCCGCCAAAATTATATTCGACTCAGTACTGTCAGAAATAAGTTCCCTCAAAATATTGCTCATTCCCTTCCCGCTGGAGGCTTGAACAAGAAGGCTTTTTTCATAATCGGCAGAAAGAATTATTTCATCGCAGTGGGCTATGGAAAGATGTTTTTCAAATTTTGAATCCAATATTTCTGCTACGCAATAAATTCGCGGGTTCAAGTTCTTGACGCTGATTACTGCAAGAACAGTTCTGGAATCAATCTCTAATGACGAAAAATTTTCCGTGGAATCTGCAAGAATCAAGACACGAGCAGCCGCTTTAATTTGGGCCTTTAGCAAAGAGTCTTCGTCAGTGAAATCTCCTTTCAAATATTGTATTCCCTTGAATTCTTCTCTATTTTTTATTTTCTCCATTTCCGATTGCTCTGCATTATTTAACAGCACGAATTTTTCTATTGGGATTTCACAATTGGCCAAAAGGATTCCTTCTAGTATTTTTTCAAATCCGGGTTTCCATCCACAAATCAAAAAATGGTTTTTTATTTTAGACATCTTTAAAAGCCCCCTGTCTTTTTTTTGTTGCCGGTCAAATAAAAAAGAAGCGAATTTTCCTGACAATGCACCAAAAATAGCAACGCCCACAAGCAAAAGCACCATAGCCGCTATTCTTCCTATTACAGAATCAGGCGTAATATCTCCATATCCAACTGTTGTAATGGTGACCAATGTATACCAAAAAGCGTCGAACAATGTGTTAATTTCAGAATTTGTTTTTTGTTCGGATTTAAAAATTATCAACATGATAAAAAAAAGAACCACAAACGTAGTCAGTGAAAAAAGCGTTATTGGTGAAATTAAAAAATCCCTTAATCTAGAGAAAAAAGTCGATTTGTTTGATTTTTTTTGCTTGTCTTTCATGTTGTTGTATAAATTCATAGCATATATAAAAAACATTGTAAAGTTTTATTCTAAACCGTTGCCAAGAGATTCCAATACATATAAAAAAGTTTTGCTATTTTTAGCATTACGATTTATCATATATACATGGGAATTACACTTTATTCATTGGGAGCGGCTGAAGAGGTCACAGGCTCCAAGCATATTTTTGAGGTGGACGGTCGTGCGTTCATGGTGGACTGCGGGGCATTCCAAGGAAGGCGTGAAGAAGCGGACAAAAAAAACCGCAGTTTTGATGTACCTGTGGACAAGGTTGAGTCCGTCATCCTTACTCATGCACACTACGACCATTGCGGACTTTTACCACTTTTACCAAAGAACGGGTACAGAGGAAATATTTACGCTACTCCCGCTTCTAGGGATTTAGCCAATTTGATTATGATGGACAGCGCGCGTATACAAGCTCGTGATGCCGAATATTTACGCAAACAGGCTGCTCGCAAAGGAGAAAAATTTAGTTGGAATCCACTTTTTACAGAAACGGATGTTGTTGCGGCCGCAAATCAGATTGTAACGCTGTCATACAACCGTAAAATGTATATCGCCCCAGATGTCCAGTTGGAATTTTTTGACGCAGGACATATCCTTGGTTCTGCCCTTGCCAGCATCACAATTTCCGGTCAGAAAGCCGGTTTACACACGACGGCGTTATCTTCTGACAATGGAGCTGTTCCAAAGCCAAGCAGTTTTTGGAACAGACTTTTAGGAAGGCACCGTATGGATGTCCTGCCTGACGAAGCGGAAGAAAGCGAACAAAAAGACGAAGTGAGAATTCTGTATACAGGGGATTTGGGAAGAAAGAAAAAACCCATAATCAGAGACCCTGCCATAAATTTGCCTGCACCAGATTATATTGTGATGGAAAGCACATATGGAGACCGTTTGCACGAAGGGTCTCAAATTGCCATGGAAGAGCTTGCAAAAATCGTACGCCGTGCGGTGAAACAAAAAGGAAAAATTATCATTCCGTCCTTTGCGATAGAAAGAACACAAGAACTGGTATATTACTTTCACATGCTTGTAGATCAAGGCAAAATCCCGGAAATTCCTATTTACGTGGACTCCCCAATGGCAACCAATGCCACTGGAATATTTCAAGTTCATCCTGAATGTTACGACAAAGAAACCCACGAGGCTTTTTTGCTTCACCACAAGAATCCTTTCGGCTTTAATTCGTTGTCTTTTGTCCAGAGCGTAGAAGAGTCCAAACAGCTCAACAAAAAGAGCGGTCCCATGGTCATAATAAGTGCCGACGGCATGTGTGAAGCGGGGCGTGTACTTCACCATCTTGTGAACAATATCGGAAACCCTAACAACCAAGTTCTTCTTGTAGGCTATATGGCAGAAAACACTCTTGGCCGCCGCCTTAAAAACGGCGAAAAGGAAGTCCGCATAATGGGGGACTGGTTCAATGTCAGGGCGAAAATTCAGCAGATAAACGCTTTCAGTGCACATGCCGATTATTCCGAATGCCTTGAATGGTTGAACGCCATAGACACTTCCAGATTAAAGAAAATATTTTTGGTTCACGGAGAGCCGGAAGCACAAAGCACCTTCCAAAACTTTTTGCAGTCCAACGGATTTCCGAATGTTGAAATAGTAAAATACGGCGAAAGTTATAATTTATAGGTTTTATGAAAAATACTACAATTTCTCGTTTTCTTTGTACTTTTTTGTTGTTGATACTTGGAATGCAATCTGTTTGGCCTGAGCAGGGTTTCATTGAAGAAGGGGGAAACATTAAAACAGAAAATACCGCCTCCAATGCACAACAGCAAGTTGATGTTGCCTTTGACACAAAAGCCTTAAAAAAGAATTACCTTGTGGGGATTCTTGGCATGGCTACAACTAACCTTGTGATTATGGGCTGGAACAAATTTGTCATTGGTTCAGGATGGGCACAGGTTACTTGGGATGGAGTTTGGCCGCCTTGGGAACGCAAAGTTGAATTTGATACGGGTTGGTATTGGACAAATTTTGTTCTGCATCCTTATCAAGGTGCACTTTATTATATGAGCGCCCGCAATGCCAACCTGAATGTATTGGAATCCTTTCTGGTCACAGGCGTTGGTTCTGCCATGTGGGAATATTTTGGTGAACTAAACAATCCTTCGATAAATGATTTGGTCTATTCTTCTGTTGGAGGCTTCATTGTAGGTGAAATGTTGTATAGGCTTGGGTTAGAAGCCCAGAACAAATCGAATATTCTTGGTTTTTTATTCAATCCCATTCGTATTTTAACAGACCCGCTTACAGGGCACAAACCTAACGGCTCCATAGGCAACATTCATGCTCTCTCTTTCAAAGGCGGTTTTAACACAGCTTTCACTGGCACATGGTTTCAGAGGGAATATGATTTTTCCAAAGAAATATTTCCATTTTCTGGCTTGATAGAAGCATATGTTGTTTACGGAGATCCTTATACCCATAACTCCAATGTTCCATATAGTCAATTTGAACTGGAAATGGGAGGTGGCGTAGGGGTTGGTTCCGGGTTTGGAATCAAGCCGATTGAACAGAAAATGATGTACGACATTCACATTTTTAGTAA
>JAZSMM010000210.1:0-3858 GCA_045535895.1 Treponema sp. | reverse complement strand
AGCCCTCAGTGTGAGGTTATATATCAACTAAGCATTACCGCTTTAAGTTCAAAACTGTATCCAACAAAGTGTCAGCCGTCTGGATTGTCTTGGAGCTAGCTTGAAAACCTCTCTGTGTAACTATCATATCCGTGAACTGCTCTGTCAAATCCACGTTTGACATTTCCAAAGAACCTGCCAACAAAGAACCTTTCCCTGCTATGCCAGATGTTCCAATATTTGCAAGACCAGAGTTGTTGGACTCAACATAAGTATTTTCGCCTGCCTTCTCCAAACCGCCCTGATTGGTGAATGTCGCCATGGCAATCTGTCCTATAACACGGTTTGTTCCGTTGGAATACACACCGGTGATTATTCCGCTGGAATCAATCTTGAAGTTGTCAAGGTAACCCATGGTGTAACCGTCTTGGTAAAAAGCCTTTGTGGAACTTGCAGAAGCACTCTGGGTGATTGTGTTTTCCATACTTCCGATTGTTCCAAGGTTTATGTTCAACGTCTGGCGATAAGGATTTCCTTCTTCGTCCACATTGGCATCAGGAACATTGAATGAAGTCTGGATTACAATTTGTCCTTCCGGATTTGTCACGTTACCAGCAGAATCGGTAACGGACAAAAGAGTTCCCATGTTGTCAAAGTTTACAAGGAAAGTGTTTTCTACACCATCAGTCGTACCAAGACCTACTCTGGTTTCTGTTCCGACAGCATTGTCCGGATCTACTTGAACTGTAGCCTGCCACTGGTTGGGATTTCCGGGAACACGAGTAAAAGAAACTGACAACATATGTTCGTTTCCAAAACTGTCATAGATTTTCTGTTCTGTAGACCAAGTTCCTTTGGCTATGTCGGACGCACTCGCACCTTCAAGAATTTCAGGTGTGTTTTTGTTCAAGTTGCAAGCAAAATTCACGTTTTGAGTTGCCCTTGCAGGATCTTTTTGTCCTACAGGTATGATTAAGTCCTCTGTAGAACCGGCCGTCTGCAAAACCATCTCACCGTTCAACTCACGTGCCATCCAACCTTGGACGCGCATACCATTGGCAGGGTTTACAAGAGTTCCCTCGCTGTCCAACCCGAAAGCACCCGCACGGGTATAAAAACTTTCCTCGCCGTTTTTCAACACAAAGAAACCATTTCCCTGAATTGCAACATCGGTAGAAACGCCAGTTGACTGCAAGTTGCCTTGCGTAAAAATCGTGTCAATGCTGGCCGTCATAACACCAAGCCCAACTTCTTTGGGATTAACACCACCAAGTTCGGTTGTAGGTGATGCGGCACCAGAAAGCTGCTGTGAAATCATGTCTTGAAAATTCACACGCCCACGTTTGAATCCTGTTGTGTTCACGTTGGCAACGTTGTTACCAATGACATCCAGACGTGTCTGGTGGTTCTGCATACCGGATACTCCGGAATAAAGCGATCTCATCATATAGCTACCCTCTTAATTACCGTATACTGCGTTTACTTGATCCATGCCGTACAGCATGCCGTTTACTTTGACCTGCGGATTAGTTCCACGAGTCACAGCTTCCACCACTCCAGTTATGGATGTTTCCCCAACATTGAGTTCAACACTCTTACCCAACATGGAAACAGCCTCGCCAGAGTTCAGCATATTAGCCAATTTGGTGAACTCATTGCTCATGTTCGTCATTTGCTCCAACGAAGAAAATTGCGCCATTTGGGCAATGAATTCCGTGTTTTCCATAGGGCTGGTTGGATCCTGGTTTTGAAGTTGTGTAATCAACAATTTAAGAAAATCGTCCTTGCCCAGTTCCTGACTGGCGGTACGTCCGTTCACGGTTATCGACTTGTTGAATGTGTCGACAGCCATTTTTGTCTGCAACTGTTCTGCCGCGCTCATAGTCGTGTTTATTTGCATTTCCAGCTCCTATCTTTTACAACCTGACTTATGTCAAGCCATTATATTAACGGCAATTTGCGCCGAATCTGAATACATTTTTTGCTCAAAAAACAAATCCTCTGCAACGTCATCCGAAATAACATCGCCATACGCAGACCTTGCCAAAGAGAACATTTGTTGCTGGGCAAAATTTCCGCTATTATTCGGAGAATTCCCATTACTTCCGCTTCCGGACCATGCCAAATCAAACCCGCCAGATTGAAAACCGCTTTCCGCAAAAGCCTGTTTTAACGCCGGGATGGACTCCCGGAACGCCTGGAACGCTTCTTCGGAGGCGACAGTTATTTGGGCACAAACCAATTTGTCATGCAGTTCAAGACTGATTTTCACATTCCCCAATTGTTCGGGGTGCAAAATCAGATTTATCGTACCAGAGTTGCCGTCGCGCAATACGATTGAACCTGCTTTGACAAAATCCGCGGCATTGTTTTGCACCTGATTTGCCAACATGGAAGCAAAACGGGACTCCCCTGCCTTGCCAGAATTTTCCGTTGCGGAAACATTTTCAGAACTGGATGCAAGGTTAAACGTTATGTCCGCAGAACCTTCGCCGTATGAAACGGAGGTAGTAAAGTTACCGTCCTGCAACGAGGCTTCTGTGACACCATTTTCCGCAGACGTCCTGTAATCCATCACAGTAATCTTGTCGTCAAGGTCGGTTCCTGTTTCCAGCCTAGCGACCTTGACCATATCAGTTGTTTCAATCGGCACGTCTTCGCCTGAAACAACAAAATCCGCCGTGAAAACACCACCTTCCTGACTTTGCAAAGAAGCAAGAATCAATTCTTCTTGCACAGAGGAACTGTCTTTTTTCTTTGTTCTTGCAAGGGAATCCTTGTCAACAACAAATTCCTCTGGATTAGAACGAACAGTTTCCGCAAGTTTGAGATTTTCAAACCCAATCGGAATTTGGACGTTTCTTTCTTTTGCAGAAGGCTTAAAGTCCTTCAACCCGTCAAAACCAGAATTTTCCAAGAGGAAAGACAAATTCTCTTTTGTTGGAACACTGGCGCCTTGTCGAGCCAAATCCGATTCAGGGAACAAGTCTTGCGTAGAATCTTTATTCAAAACCAATTCTTCCGCCACAAAACCTTTTGGAATATTTTTTTTCACCTGTGCATCCGCAACATGCTCTTTTTCAGAAGAGAGCCGGCCTTCATGGCTTGCCAAGATTTTTTCTTCTGCCAAAGAAGCGTCTTTTTTGTCTTGTGCGACAGGTTCAGTTTGATTCGACCTTGGTTTTTCGTCCATCGCTCGTTCAAGTTCCTTGGCAAAAGACGAATTTTTTGCTTCCGTGTTGTGCTCCAAATTCCTGTTGGAATGACTTGGCTGCACCGTTTCACGGATGTCGAAATCAAGCTGAATGTTAGGTGCCATCATTGGCATACCTCCAAAACAACATACGTCGGTATTTCAAAAAAAAGAAAAACCATACATTTGTTTATCGACTTTTTTAGTGGTCAGTTTAAATGTTTCTGTTGTATTTTTCAGACAAAAACAGTAAACTTGTGCATAAAATCATAAAGAACAGTTAAATGTTCCAAAACATAACAGGAGTTTTTATGTCCACACCACTACAAGAATATCTATCCAGCACACCAGTAGATAAAGTCAACGCAGCAATGACAGCCTATGTGGCTAACCTTCAGGAAGTTGCCGCAGTCGCCCCGGAAATAGCAGCTTCCGTTGTAAAGGAACTTGCCACGCAAAGAGGTCACTTGAAACTTGTGGCCAGCGAAAACTACTGTTCTTTGAACACACAGGCGGCAATGGGCAACCTGCTAACGGACAAATATGCGGAAGGCTACCCCGAACATAGATACTACGGAGGTTGCGAAAACGTGGACGCAGTCGAATCAGTTGCGGCGCAGGAGGCAAAGGCTTTGTTTGGTGCAGAACACGCTTATGTCCAGCCCCAAGTCGGAGGCCAAGCGGTC
>JAZSMM010000335.1:0-3367 GCA_045535895.1 Treponema sp. | reverse complement strand
CATAACAAGTTCGTGTATAAATTTTTCCAACCTGGAAACAGAAGGATTTTCCAAAGTACGGCAAGCGGCTTCCACCGTATCTGCAAGCATGACCACGGCGGATTCCTTGGAAGACGGCGGATTCCCTCCGTAAGAAAACTCCTCCGGGGAAACATTCGCATCCTGCTTTTTTGCTTCGTTGTAGAAATAAGAAACAAGGCTGTTGCCGTGATGTTCCGAAATTATCTCCACGACCTCCGGCGGCAGACGCAATTGGTGGGCTTTTTCCACGCCCTTTTTCACGTGGCTTTTAATCACCGCAACGGAAAGCCTTGGATTTATGTCGTCATGTTTGTTGTCGTTGGTTGCCTGGTTCTCCACGAAGTACTCGCTTTGATCCAACTTTCCTAAATCATGGTAATAAGCACCAACACGGGCAAGCAATGAATTGGCATTTATAGCCCTGCAGGCATTTTCTGCCAATGTCGCAACCATAAGCGAATGATTGTATGTTCCAGAAGCAGTCACAAGCATCTTGCGCATGACAGGGTTGTTCAAGTCGGAAAGCTCCATCAAACGGAAGACAGAGGCGGTATTCAACAAAGTTTCCAATGGAGTCAAAAAACCCAAGGCCAAAATGCCAGAAAGAAACCCGTTTAATGAAATCATCATCAAGGAAAACAAAGCGTCTGAGAACGAACTGTTGAAAATGATTTTAAAAGTAACCATAAAGACCAAATGCAACAAAGCGAGCAGCAAAGAAACAAAAACCATGTCTATCCGCCGTTCTATGTTGCGTACAATCCTTGTGGTCGCCAAACCAGAAGCCAATACAAACAAAGCCGGTATTATATTGGCCAAGGAAGCGTTCAAAACTCCCAAGGAAATGACAATGGAAAAATAAACGCCATGGATTTGACCAAACATGACGGCGACCAAAAGAACGCAAAAAGCCCCCGGAATAGCCACCGGCAAAGTGTAAGGAGAAGAAAAAATTGTCACTTTGCTACAAAAACCTGTAAGGGCGTAAATAAGCACAAAAAAAACACCCAAAAGAATACATTCTTTTACGGTTACGGATTTTCCGGAAAGGACAGGATTAAACAAGAGGAAAGCCATTGCAACAATCAGCATGAGGTATAAAACCTTGTTTGCGAACTCACGGTAGTCGATATATGCCGGGGTTTCCGCCATTCTGTGCAATTTCGACATGGCTTCTTGTGTTATGGGGAAACCTTTGCGTATGACTTTTTCCCCTGCGACAACGCCTATATCTCCATCTGTTTCCGGGGACAAAGTTTTGTCCGCCACAATTGTCCTGTCTGCAATCTGTCCAACTTCAAATTCCGTCACCGAAAAAGAATAGACCGTTTCGGATGATGCGGTGACAAAAAATGCCACCACGCAAGCGACCAAAAATGTGGAGGCAAACACTATAAGCACGGCATAGTTTTTGGAGACATATTTTGAAACCGATTGAAAAATATGCGTGGCAACCATGTTTTTTTTTGAGTCAGTTTTTGTCGTATTCATAAGCCTGAACTATTTTCTTTACCAACGGATTTCTGACCACATCGGAAGAATCGAATGAAACCATCTGGATTTCCTCTATATGGCGCAAAATGCTCGTGGCATGAACCAATCCAGAAGCGACTCTGGATGGCAAGTCTATTTGTGTTATGTCTCCGGTAACAAATACCTTTGACCCTTCTCCCATTCTTGTTAGGAACATTTTCATCTGCTCGCAAGTAGTATTCTGCGCCTCGTCCAGAATAATCACGCTGTCGTCCAAAGTTCGTCCACGCATATAAGCCAACGGAGCTGTCTCTATCATGCCCGAACCCATTAGTTTTTTTGATGTCGCAGGAGGCAACAGCAAATTAATGGAGTCGAACAATGGACGCAAATATGGATTAATCTTTTGCTCCAAATCGCCAGGCAGATAACCAAGGTTTTCACCTGCCTCCACCACAGGACGCGTCAAAATTATTCTGCTTTTTTCACGTGACAAAAGCAAACGCAAGGCTTCTGCAACCATAAGAAAAGTTTTTCCACTGCCGGCAGGACCAGTGCAAAACACCATGTCGCTACAACGCATAGCCTTGACAAGGTTGATTTGGTTTTTTGTTTTAGGGTATATTTTTTTCACAGCACCTGGCACCACAATGGCATATTCATGCGGGGGAAGAAACGGAGAATCTTCATCCTTGCTCAGGATAGAGCCAAGCATATCCGGTCCAACGTCATATCCAGATGAAGCCTCGTCAAGCAAGCGGTCTATTATATGATGAAATTGCCGTACTATATCGGGATTGTCGTCAGGCACAGAAAGTTCGTTCCCCTTGGTAAACACAGGAACACCAAGATATTTTTCTATAAGGTCAAGATTGCTGTCATTCGTGCCGCAAAGCCTGGACAACAAGTCCGAGTCCGGCACGACTATAGTATACGCTGCGTCCACAAAACTCCTTGATTCATTTGAACAGTGCAACACATTGTCGTTTTAAGATTGTAATGGGAAAGTACAATATGTGTCAAGCAAAAACACCTTAACAGAAAATTCCACCCCACACATGCGGGATATTGACACAAAAGGCTTGTTTCTGATATTATGTTTCTGGTTTAATCAAGTATTTATGCGGCGATGGTGGAATTGGTAGACACGCCAGCTTGAGGTGCTGGTGGCGCGAGCTGTGCCTGTTCAAGTCAGGTTCGCCGCAAAAAAAGCAGAAGTCTTTTTGGACCTCTGCTTTTTTTGTATCCACATCAGTATGTGCCGCCTAGTCCGCCAGGCTTCACCTGAAAATGGCTGAATTCCATTCCAAAAGATGCCCTTCCCTGTGTAACAGAACGCAGGTTTGTGGAAAACCCGAACATCTTTGCCATGGGAGCTTGGGCGTGAACTATGTCCTCGCTCGTCTTGGACTCCATGCTGCAAATAATTCCACCACGTTGGGTAACTTGGCTCATTGCGTCACCTACAAATTCCTTCGGGCAAACAATGTCCACGTTCATCACAGGTTCCAACAATTCTGGATTCGCCTTGTTGCAGGCAGCGTCAAAGGCAGCGACAGCACAGGCTTCAAATGCGAAGGGAGTGGAAGTTTCTTCGCTGTAGTCAAGGGCGGTTACGGTCACGGCAATGTCCGTGCAAGGATAACCGTAGCGTATTCCAGAAGCAAAGGAATTTGTAATTCCGCTTTCCACAGCTTCAAGGATTTCATCCGGAACGGTTCCCTTCTTTACGGTGCATTCATAAGAATTTCCGCTTCCTGTCTCACGGTTTTCAACGCGAAGAGTAATTCCAGCCGTGTTTTCCTTGCCTCCAAGAACTCTCTCGTATTTTTCACTGTGGTCACAAGAAGAAGTGACAGACTCCCAAGTCGGA
>JAZSMM010000233.1:0-11380 GCA_045535895.1 Treponema sp. | reverse complement strand
CCTGTGGACGAAACGATTTATACGGGCTGTATTACCAGCTTGTCTTCAAATGAATTGACAATTACACCGGACAAATTGACCCAACTTGACCCAGGAGACATTGTTGAGGACATGGCTTTAAAGACCATGGACGGAATCAAGGGCGTACAAGCAGAAGTAATCCAAGCACAAAAAGATTCAATTACTTTCGCATTCAAATGATTCCCAAAATGCAAAGGAAAAGGAACAACACAAGAACAAGCACAATGATGGTTACCACATAAATCCATGCAGGAAGGCCGTCGTCCTTTGGGACAACCAGCCCTTTTTTTTCTGCAGAGGAAAAGGCTTCTTTTATTTCCTTTTTCGATTTCATTGACAATTTATTTTTCTTTTTCGGTTCGTCAATCTTTTCTTCAGAAGGACCGCCCACGGCATAGCCGCAAACAGGACATCCATTTTTGAATAGCGAAGATGCTCCAATCTTTCCGCATGCAGGACACTTTACAGAAGCAAAAAAATGTCCGCATTTGTTGCAAAATTTCGCATCTCGTTTTACTTCTGTATTACAATTTTCACAAAAAAATCTAGGTTTTTTTTCCATTTGCTTTTTCACAACCAGAGCATTCCCCGGTACAAGTTTTTACCGGAACAGAATCATTCACATAAAAACCTTTTCCCTGGAATGATATGCCAATTCCTGCCGTTATAATTTTATCTGCAACACCACCGCAATCAGGACAATATGAAACAGAGTCATCAGACATTTTTTTGAACAACTCAAATCTTTTTTTACAAGAAACACATTCAAAATCATACGTGGGCATTCCAAACCTCTCATAAAAAAAACCGCTGTAAAAAAACAGCGGTTATGCCCGGAACAAGACTTGAACTTGCACACCCATACGAGCTCTAGTACCTGAAACTAGCGTGTCTACCAATTCCACCATCCGGGCGATGCCGTCGGCAACGAAAATGAATATATCAAAATCCATGGGTTGTGTCAAGCAAACAAAAATCCATCTCAACCATCCAGTCGGGTTTAACCGTTTATATAAATCCTTGGAACTCGTTTGTTTATTCCACATGTTATTTCATATGGTATTGTGTCGGCTGCAGCCGCAATGTCAGATGCGTCTTGAAAAGCCCCAAAAGACTTAGGACCAAAAATCACAGTCTTGTCCCAGCGGGAAACACTATTTCCATTGTTTCCAAGAAAGACCATGCATTGATCCATGCAAATCCTGCCACAAACAGGATATTTTTTTCCGTTTATTGAAACTTGTAGATTTTTTCCATAAACTCGCAACAAACCATCACCATATCCAATGGGAAGAACTCCAATATCACAATCACAAGGAGCTTCCCATGTCCTTCCATAAGAAACGGTCTGTCCTTTTTTCATGTGACGGATTGCAACAATAGTACTGCAAAGCTCCATTACAGGTAAAAGGGAAATATCGTCGTTTTTGTTGTTTGGATAATATCCGTAAATCGCTAAGCCCGGGCGTACCATATCCATTGAAAATTCTGGATAATATAAAACCGCAGCAGAACTGGATATATGGCATATTCCAGGCTCAATCCCGGAAAGTTTAATCTTACCGACAGTGTCCTTGAATATTTTTATTTGATTGGCCGTAAAATTCCTGTCTTGAATATCGGTTGAATCAGGAACAGGCAGATGCGAAAATATTCCATCTAGTTTAAGCCACTTTGACAAAGCAATTTTCTTTGCTAAATCAATTGCTTCTTCCGGCAAACAACCTATCCTTCCCATTCCTGTGTCAATCTTTAAATGAACGGGTACGTTTTTTTTATTTTTTTGTGCTAAAGATTCTAATAAAAAAATAAATTCCTCGTCTTGAACAACTGGAATAAGATTATATTGAAGGACTTCAGTTATTTCAGAAGGCTGAGGAATGCTTAAAATTAAAATCGGGGTATTTGTTATTCCTTCATTACGTAATTCTATTCCTTCTGCTACAGTTGCGACAGCTAAATAATCAACACCGCATTCAACAGCGGTTTTTGAAATATTTACCGCGCCGTGGCCGTAAGCATCTGCTTTCACAGGAATACATATTTTTGTCTTTTCTGGAATATTTTTACGTATTTGCAAGATATTGTTTTTTAAATTCCCTAGATAAATATTAACGTATGTCGCTCTCATCTGTGATTACCTTAAAAGTATCATAAACTTTCTTGTTGACTTCTTTCAGTCGTTCTTTATCAATCTTGATTTCCCTGTCATAGGTGAACAAACCATTTATTTCATCCTCTATATCTGTTAGCTCTGTATATACGCTTGCGGACAAACCTTGAGTTTGTATCAAGGGAATAATTTCCGTTAGATATAAATTCTCTATAGCCTTCTGTAATTCATCTTGTGTTTTAAGCATTTTATATCCAAAGTGTCTCGTAGAAAAAGTATGTTCCGGCATGGCGTAGGAATAACCGCCGAATTCAGTTAAAGCCAAAACTCTTTTTTTGTCATTCTTTATCTTCACTTTTCGGAAATAAACATGCCGGCTACAAACATCCCCGCTGCCGGTATCTTGCCAGCCGCTTGCAGAATCAATCAACCTGCTTGAATCCTGTTTTCTAACCGACTCCGTTACATTGACAGAATCAAATTGTCCCCAAGCTTCATTAAAAAGTGTCCAAAGGCATACAGAAACACTGTTGTATAAATTTTCTATTGTTTCCGATGTTTCCTTGTAATATTGTTTGCAGGATTCTTCGCTGCGTCCCATTTTTTTGTGGTTTGTGTCTATTAATCTCAAATTAAAAAACGGACATAAAAAAATCCTATGAAGGGGATATTCTGCGCCACCATTTACCATGTCTTGCCAAACAAGAACCCCCAAAACATCGCAATAATGATACCAAAGCAAAGGTTCAGTTTTAATGTGCTTGCGCAACATGTTAAAACCCAAATCTTTTACAGCTTTTATTTCATTGAACATAGCTTTATTGTCAGGAGGCGTGTATAATCCTTCCTGCCAATAACCTTGATCCAATAATCCATTATGAAAGACAGGTTTGTTGTTCAATGCGAAATATTTAAATTTACCCGACTTAACAATAGAAAATTTCCTAAGTCCAAAATAACTTTCAATGTAGTCTTGTCCAAACAAAATTTGTATCGTGTACAACTCAGGATTTTCTAAATTCCATTCCTTGCACGAAGACACATCCAAAACCATAGAACTGTCATTAAAAGTTTGTTCTAGTATTTTCTTGTTTCCATCTAATACTTTTATTTTAAATATTTTATGCGAAATTGCATCTGTTACATTAACATCACATTTCAAGCAAAGGAGTTTGTTGTCGTAGTCCGGTAGGATTTTAATGGACTTAACATAATCACAAGGAACACTTTCTAGCCAGACTGATTGCCAAATCCCACTGGTGGCAGTATACCAAATGCCACCTCTGTCATATTTTTGTTTTCCCCTGCCATAAACATCTGAATCGGCATCGTCTTGAACAACAAAGACAATTTCATTTTCAACGTCTTCTTCCAAAAATAAAAAATCTGTAATGTCCGCAACAAAAGGCAGATATCCACCTTTATGTTCCAAAACTTCTTTATTGTTTATATATATCTTGCAAATTTGATCACAAGCACCAACATTTAATAAAATTCTGCCTCTGTTAAAATTCCTAGGCAAATCAAAAAAACGCCTGTAAAGCAGAAACTCATTTTTTCGCAATTGACGATTAACTCCAGATAAATTTGACTCAGGTGAATATGGAACAATAATTTTACCGTCAGCTTTTTCTGGAAAATCAGCTTGAAACGATGACAAAAAAGCGTAATCCCACAAACCATTTAAGGGAAGATAACTATCCCTTTTCATTTGAGGTCTTGGGTATTCAGCAAGAGGTATCGCAGAGTCTATGAAATCTGGAGTAAAAATCATGTTTTTAGTCCAGATTTATATAAAGATTTACATACTCCGTTCATTGTACATTCCTAACAAACGTACATCTTCTGCACAAGATTTTAATTCATCCAACACAGCGCCAACAGATTCCTGTCCGTCAGGAATAGATGAAAATTGCACATCAACATAGAACATATACCTCCATGGCTGTCCCGGGATTGGACGTGACTCCAATCTTGTCATATTGAGATTGTATCTATGGAATACTCCAAGGCAATCATACAATGCGCCGGGTTCGTTCTTGGTGGCAAAAACAATGGATGCCTTGTTGATAACATTGGGAAGTCCTTCGTTCCTGTGCGGCTCAACCAAATGGTTGGGACAAATTACCACAAAACGAGTGTAGTTTCGTGGATTAGATTCAATTCCTGTCGCTAAAGTTTCGAGCTTATAGTAATCTGCGGCGATGGTGGAAGCTATGGCGGCGTTTTCAACAGAGGCTTTTTTTGCAACCATCTCCGCTGCGGTGGCAGTGGAAGATGAATCGATGTGAGTCCACTCCGGATGTTTGTCCAAAAAGTCTTTGCATTGGGGGAATCCATGAGGATGGGAATACACATTACGGATTGTATCAATCGAAGCACCTGGAATGGAAAGCAGCGAATGTTGTATTCTCAAAGTCAAGGCACCGCAAATGCTGATATCTTCAAATCGCAATAAATTGTCGTAGTTTTCATACACGGAACCTGCAAGTGTGTTTTCCAATGGAACCATTCCGTAGTCGGATCTTCCTTCGGCAACTGCCTGAAAAACTTCCCTGAAAGAATTCACAGGAAGCGCCTTGGATTCTTTGTCAAAATACAAGTTCATCGCCTGTTCTGCATATGCACCGTGATCACCTGAAAACGCACAAACAACAGAAGAATTTTCTCTTGTATTGGTAACAAGCCCGTCACTTTTGTGCAAAACTCTTATTCTCGCAATTTCTTTGCCTACAACAGGAGCAAGAACATCTATATCTCGCATCAACTTTTCAAATTGTTCAGGATAAAGGGTTTGAGCTCCATCAGAAAGGGCTTTGTCCGGGTCGCAATGAACCTCGACAATTATTCCGTCTGCACCGGCGGCAACGGCCGCAAGCCCCATGGGAGGAACTTTGTCACGAATGCCAACGGCATGGCTTGGATCTATGATGATAGGAAGATGAGTCAAAGAACGCAACACAGGCACAGCGGAAAGATCCAATGTATTCCTTGTTGCCTTTTCATATGTACGGATGCCCCTTTCACATAAAATAACATTATCCGTACCGCTTGCCAAAAGATACTCCGCAGCCATCAACCATTCTTCTATCGTTGCAGAAAGTCCTCTTTTCAATATAACAGGCTTGCCCAAGGAACCAACTTTTTTTAGCAACTCAAAATTCTGCATATTACGGGCTCCTATTTGGTACACATCAACATAGTCGTTCATCAGTGGAATATGTTCTGCGGAAACAATTTCAGTGACTACAGGCAAACCATAAGCATCACCGGCACGCTTCAGGATTTTCACCCCTTCTTCTCCCAAGCCTTGGAACGCATAAGGACTTGTTCTTGGTTTAAAAGCTCCGCCTCTAAGCATTACAGCTCCAGCGGAAGACACCCTTTGGGCGACACTCATCATTTGATCTATGCTTTCAACCGCACAAGGACCAGCGATAGCGACCACGCGGTTTCCACCAACCCTAACAACCTGCCCTCGATTGTTTGGAATTTCTATTACCGTGTCTTCTTTTTTATACTCTCTACTTGCGATCTTGTACGGTTTTGAAATCGGAACAACTCTTTCTACTCCCGGTAGTATTTCAACTTCCCTTGGGTCTATGGACAGTTTGCCCACTGCACCGAAAATCGTGTCTTCGTCTCCAACAATTTCATTGACACGAAATTTATTTCTAACAAGGAAATTTTTCAAGTCCTCTTTTTCTTTTTGAGGTATGTCTTTTTTAAGAACAATAATCATAAGACCACCTTTTATATTTCAGGATTCCATGAAACAGTACGCAGTATGTCGCCAAAGACGCCGGCAGCAGTTACCCCTGCCCCTGCACCATACCCCATTATAGACAAAGGAATGGGATTGTATCGTTGTGTATGGAATACAAAGGCATTTTCACAACCCTTTACAGGATAAAGCGGATGATTAAAATCAACTTCCATCATACCTACACTACACTTTCCGTCTTTAATGGAAGCCGCCATGCGCAACACCTTCCCTTCGGATTTAAGTCGTTTCATCCTGTCGTCAAAATATTTGTCAACTTGTGGAAGTTTTTCCAAAAATTCCTCCACCGTACCAGAATCATCAAATTCTGGGGGGAAAACTTTGTGTATGACGATATCTTCCAATTCAATTTCAAGCCCGGATTCTCTTGCAATAATCAAGGCTTTCCTGGCGACATCAAGTCCAGCCAAATCGTCTCTTGGGTCGGGTTCCGTGTAGCGTTTTTCACGGGCTTCCAATACAGCCTTGCTGAAACTGATGCCTTCATCCAACTGACCGAAAATATACGAAAGAGAACCGGACATTATTCCGTAAAAACCCGTCAACTTGTCACCGCTTGCAAAAAGATTTTGCAATGTGTCGATGATTGGCAACCCTGCGCCTACATTCGTTTCGTACAAAAACAGTCGCCGCATTCGGTTTGCCGTAGCCCTTAACTTGTGGTAATATTCCATAGACATGGAATTTGCACGCTTATTGGGAGTTGCAATGTGCATTCCAGCTTCAAGGATTTCTGTGTAGCGTTCTGGTAAATCATAAGAAGCAGTACAATCCACAAAAACTGGGTTTAGAGGCTTCTTTTCTTTAACATACTCAAGGATTGTATCAACAGAAGATGGAATTTCAGAGGAATCCACATCTTTTCGCCAATCTGTAAGATTAAGACCTTTAGAATCGATTCCTCCGGGTGCAACAATCATTTTGTCTATTGTAGCTATTGCCATTACTTTAATATCAATTCCCTGTGAAGCCAAATCTTCTTGTTGCTCACGAATCTGGTCAATTAAGCAACCACCTATTGTACCAGCCCCAAAGGCAAAAACTTCGATTGTTTGTGCCGTGTTAAAGAAGAATCGGTGAGAAATTCGAACCGCTGTGTCACCATCATTACCAGAAATCACCACACTGATTGAGCGTTCAGAAGAACCTTGGGCTATTGCAAGAATATTTATATCTTGAGACGCCAAGGCTTCAAAGAAGGTGCTAGCAACACCACGTTTTTGCTTCATTCCATCACCAACGATAGAAACGATTGCACAATTTTCTTGCACTTCAATCAAATTTATTACACGCTCACGGATTTCAAGATCAAACTCTGCTGATAAAATATCCATAACTGCCGTTGCCTGGCTTTGTGCAACACAAAAACTTATTGTGTATTCAGAACTTGATTGTGTAATAAGTAAAACAGAAATACCACCCTTAGAAACAGCTGCAAAGATACGAGCCGCCATACCGCTTCTACCTTTCATTCCAGAGCCAGACACGCTAACCATGGCCGTCCCCTTAAGGCAAGAAATACCTCTTGCAGGACCATTTTCTGAACCAGGGAAAGGACCTTGTCCGATTCTTGTACCACGGGCAGACGGATTCATGCTGTTAAGACTCCAAGCCTCTATTCCTTTTGTTACAAGAGGAGCAAGAGTTTTTGGATGTAAAACCTTTGACCCAAAGAATGAAAGTTCCATGGCTTCTTCATAGGTCATATCATCTACAAGAATCGCATCTTTTACTATACGAGGATCTGCTGTATAAATTCCGTCTACATCTGTCCAGAACTCAACTTTTTTTGCACCCAAAGCATATCCAACAATGGCGGCTGAAAAATCTGAACCGTTACGACCTAAAAGCCCTGGAACACTATTTGCATCTGTAGATTTGGCTCGCCAAGAACAAATAAAACCAGGAAACAACAAAATACGACTTTGATTTTTTGATTCTCCATCACGGTATTTTGCAAAAGCACCTGCGGTTTTTACATAATCAGGATCACCTTCTTGCTGATTTCCAATAGTATAAATGAATTCCCTTGAATCGAGTCTTAATACACTTTGTTTTTTTGCAACAAGAACAGCTTCCACAATAGGAGCACAAAGCAACTCCCCCATACCCATAATGCGACAATATACAGTGGAAGGGCATTCTCCAAAAGCCGAAACCGCTTCTAAAAGACGCTGCAATTCAACAAAATTTGGTTCAAGTTTTGCCATAACCGTGGCAGAATCAAATCCTTGCAATGCAGACATTAGTTCACAACAAATTGCTTCGTGAAGTTGACGCAACTCTTTTACAAAAGAATCTGCCGCCTTTGCTAAAAGGCAGCCGTCAATACTTTCTTGCAATTTATTTGAAACACCTGCCACAGCAGAAACCACAACACTGATTCTGTCTTGCTCTGCACGTGAAATCATTATATCTGTGGAACTAAGAATTCGCTGAGCGTTTCCCATGGAAGTGCCACCGAATTTAAGGGTCAACATTGTATACCTCGCTTACTGAAAAAATAAAATACTCACTCTGTAGGGCGTTTTTTTAGAGATGAACTTTCAACAACAGCCTGGCCTTTTCCAACCTGCTGTTCCATCATGGCACGAACTTTAAGTGGCAACCCCACCAAAGTGATGAACCCCTGGGCATCTTTGTGGTCGTACAACTCGCCTGTTGTGAAGGAGGCAATGCTTTCGTTGTACAAACTATATGGTGAATGAGAACCAGCACCCCGGATTGAACCTTTGTACAACTTGAGTTTGACCCAACCTGTAACGGTTTCCTGGGTTTTGTCAACAAATGCCATAAGTGAATCCATCAATGTAGTAAACCACTTGCCGTCATAAATCAATTCGCTCATGCGTTGGGAAACCAACTGCTTGTAGTGGTATGTATCACGGTCAAGGCACAAATGGTCCAACATTTCATGGGCGTAATAGAGGATTGCACCACCTGGGGTTTCATAAACACCTCGGCTTTTCATGCCTACAAAACGATTTTCGCAGATGTCAACCAAACCCACGCCGTTACGACCACCTATTTTGTTAAGTTCAAGCATTATGTCCAAGGCAGACATCTTTTTGCCGTTTACAGCCACAGGAATGCCTTTTTCAAAGTCAATCGTAACATATTCCCCGGATTCCGCAGCTTCTTCTGGAACAACTGTAAGTTTGAGCATATGCTTCCAGTTAGGCTCGTTTTCTGTCTTTTCAAGTTCCAGCCCTTCGTGGGAAAGATGCCAGATGTTTTCGTCACGGCTGTAGGACTGGTCCTTTTTCATGGGAACAGGAATATTTCTGTCTTCAAGATATTTTATTTCTGCTTCACGGCTGTCCATATCCCACTTTGGGTCACGCCATGCCGCAATAACCTTCAAATCAGGTGCAAAAGCCTTTATTGCAAGCTCAAAACGAACCTGGTCGTTTCCTTTGCCTGTAGCACCGTGGCAAATCGCAACAGCACCTTCTTGCCGAGCATATTCAACTAAAATCTTACCGATAAGAGGACGTGCCGTGGATGTTCCCAAAAGGTAGCGGTCTTCATAGACTGCATTGGCTTTAACAGCTGGCCAAATATATTCCGTGATATATTCCTCACGGGCATCAACGACGTAACAGGCTGCAGCACCTGTATCCAAGGCACGTTGCTTGATTGCTTTCCAATCATCACCTTGACCTACATCAATGCAGACCGCAATTACATCATAATCATAATTTTCTTTGAGCCACGGAATGATTACCGTGGTGTCAAGTCCACCAGAATACGCTAGAACAACCTTGTCTTTGCCCATATGAATCCTCTTGATTTTTACAAAAAATATAATTGCTATAAATATATCAAATTGAAAATATTAAAGCAATGCCAACAATACGTAAATGGTTTTTACAAGAACACTTGCTTATATTAGAGGTTTTCGATATACTGAAAAAAATTTAAGGTTTGGAAATCAAAATGATTTATACAGATACAAGAGATTCTTCTGTCAAAGTTGACTTTAAAACGGCTGTTATGGATGGAATGAACGCTTTAACCGGCGGACTATACATGCCCATAAGTTTTCCAGAATTGAGCAAGACGTTTTTGGGAAAGATTCCAGAACCGTCATTTAGGGACATCGCCTTTGAATCGGCGAAACCCTTTGTTGAAGGGGAAATTCCTGACTCCGATTTACAGGCGATAGTTGCGGATGCTTATCCTTTTAATGCACAAGTTGTACCGATAGACCCGATATCTTATGTGTTGGAGCTTTTCCATGGTCCAACCTGTGCGTTCAAAGATTTCGGAGCAAGGTTCATGGCACGTGTTATGGGTTATTTCAACAGAAACTCTGATACTCCGTTGCATATTCTTGTTGCCACTTCCGGGGATACAGGCAGTGCCGTAGGAAGTGCGTTTCACAATGTTCCGGGATTGGATGTAACAATTCTATATCCAGAGGGGAAAATCAGTGCTTTGCAAGAAAAACAGCTTTCAACTTTTACGGGCAACGTGAGGGCTTTGAGGGTTTCCGGCACATTCGATGACTGCCAAAGACTTGTAAAAACAGCGTTCACCGATTCCCTTTTGCGTGAAAAATTCAGGTTGTCCTCTGCAAATTCCATAAACATTGCCCGTTTGCTTCCGCAAAGTTTTTATTACACTTACGCATCCCTTGTCGTTAAACACCGCTGCCCAAGGGACAACAAAATAGAAAACCCGGCGATAATTGTCATAGTTCCGTCTGGCAACTTTGGCAACCTCACATCCGGGTTGATTGCAAAGAAGATGGGCGCTCCCATAACAGGATTTGTTGCCGCAACCAACACAAACAGAACTGTGCCAGACTGGATTGCAACAGGAGAATACAAAGCTAGACCTTCTGTACCAACCCTTTCAAACGCAATGGACGTAGGGGCTCCTAGCAATTATGAGCGCATAAAGGCAATGTATACATTGGAAGAAGTCCGCAAGTTGTTCGCATCGTATTGGTTGGATGACGAAGGCACGATTAAAGGTATAAGAAGTTGCAATTCCAGAACAGGATACATCATAGATCCTCATGGAGCTGTCGCATGGCAGGCTTGGGATGATATAAGAAAAGGTGCAATGGAAAAACTCGCAGGAGGAATACAAGGTTCAATAGACGAGCCAGGCCTTACTCCCAATTTGCCGGAATGGGCGGACAAAGTTGTAGAAAAGCATGCCGTCGGAATAATCCTAGAAACCGCACATCCTGCAAAATTTGGGGACACTGTGACAAAAGCGATTGGCAGAGAACCTTCTATTCCAGACAGATTGGAAAAAGTTTTGTCCCTGCCCGACCGTTCCATTCCCATGACCTCAGATTATGAAAGTTTCAGGGAATGGTTGATGGGGAATTTATAAGGATTTTACATTCTTTCGTATTGTTGTACTTCGTCACTCATGTGGCGAATCTCCACACCTGCTTGGTTGAACATAGAAAGAGAGTCCGCACTATCGTGGTAACGTTTTTC
>JAZSMM010000001.1:0-5815 GCA_045535895.1 Treponema sp. | reverse complement strand
TTATTAATGCTTGGTTATAACGTTAAGCAGCTTATTAGACTTATGAATGCCTAAAAAAAACAAAGTACAAAATAACTTCAAAATTGATTAAAAAAAGGCTGCCCTTTGCTGAAGTTTTTTTATTACTTCTAGGACAGCCCCTTTGTGTTTTTAAAAGAGACTTGAACTCCGAAGATGCAGCCGACCAAGTGGGCGGAAAAGCAGCCATGGTGTACTGCGTCATGCATCGTAGGGGTACTGTGTGGGCTGTGTTTCCAATAAAGTTGCTTCTACTTCGTCTATAACTTCATCTGGTGTAGAAGCTCCTGCACTCAAACCTATCCGTTTTAATGTAAAAAAATTTTCGGGTATTTCCTGAGCGCTTTCAATCAGTTCGGCGTGTTCAAAAATTTTTTTTGCGCTCCTTAATAATCGCTGTGTGTTCGCTGAATTTTTCCCGCCTATTATCAGCACGCCGTCAACTTTGCCCTCCAAGTCTTTAAGGGAATTCTGTCGTTCCGTTGTGGCAGGACATATTGTATCAATGACTTGTAAATTTGGTATTTCTTGCCTTAGAACTTCTGCAATCGTATTGTATTCAGCAATGCTTATAGTTGTTTGGCTTATTAGCACGGCTTTTTGAGGTACAGGGTTGCCTTCTTTTTTTCTTGTGGCAATAAATTTTTCTGCGTCGGTTCGGTTTTCAATTAAAATGCTGACGTTGTTTCCTTGCGAATCAATGGCGCATCCTGCAATTCCTGTTACTTCTCCGTGGTTTTTGTCTCCGGCAATAATCACTGTAAAACCTTGTTTTGCCAACACAGAGGCTTTTTTTTGATTCCTCATAACTCGTGGGCAGGTGGCATCTATTGTAGTGCAACCTTGTTTTTTCAACACCCTGGCTGTTTCAGGTGCAACACCGTGTGCCCGTATTATAACTACATCATCGCAACCCAGGTTTCCTAGTTCTGTTTCTTCTAATATCTTTACGCCTTTTTCTTCAAGGGAATCCAATGTCCTTTTGTTGTGAATCAACGGTCCCAACGTCCATACGTTTTTTTCGGGAAAAGCATTCAGTGCCATATAAGCCGACTCTACTGCCCTGCGCACTCCCATGCAATAACCTATGGTTTTGGCTCGGACTATTACAGGCTTTTCTTGGTTTTCGTTGTTGTTCGCTTTCATAAATAAAATATACCAAAAAAAATAAAAGCCGTGCCACAAAAGCATGGCACGGCCAAGTTAATCAAGTTTTTTTAGTTTCCAGAAAACTGAGCGTCAAGGTTTGTTGCAGGAACTCCTTTGACCTCATCAGAAGGCTTCCATTTTTTGCGTGTTACAGAAAGGAACGCACTTGTAATCATAATGGTGGAATATGCACTAGAAATCATTCCTATTATCAAAGCCAAAGCAAAGTCGTGGATACTTCCTGTGGTGAACACGCACAAAGCAAGTACTGCAAGCAATGTGGTGATTGTTGTAATCATTGTACGGCCAAAACAATCGGACTGTGACTGGTCGATTATGTCCATGAAATTCTTTGTGTTTGTCTTTTTCATGTTCTCTCTAATTCGGTCGAGTACAACAACGGTGTCGTTTATTCCGTATCCAATGATTGTAAGGATTGCTGCCAATGTGATGGTGTTGAATTCCATCTGCGACCATGCAATGAACGAAAGTATAATCAATGCGTCGTGCGTAATTGCAATGACAGAAGCAAGCGCAAAATCCCATTTAAAACGTATTGTTGCATACAACCATATAAGGAACAAAGCTGCCGCAACTAGCAAGGCAGATTGTACAATCAAAGAACCAGAATATTGAGCGCCAATGTAATCGGTTTTTATTATGGCGATATTGTCTTGCCCAAAAGCGTTTGAAAGTGCGTTTAAAACTGCGAGTTGCAGGTTTGCACTGCTTGCTTCTTTGTTTCCGTCATCTCCCATGCGAATTTGGTATGCTGCGTCAGCGTCAGAACCGACTGCCTTTACAGAAACATCTTCAAGAGCGGACAAAGCGTCACGTACCTGATCAATTGTCGCTAGTTGACCGTTTCCGGCATAGTACAACCGCAATACGTCCTTTGACAATATGCTAGATGCGGCTGAACTAGCAAACAGCGCAGAAGTGGCTGCGGAACTGTCTTTTACTGTGGCAGTAACATCTGCCACGCTGGACATTGCAGAAGCCAAATCCCCCGCAGTTGGATATTCAGTGAAAGGGTAGACCAGTGTTTTGTTGTCCGCACCTACACCGCTTATAACCAAGGAAATATTGGTGGGATTTATTTCTACTTCAACAGATGCGGCCCCGTCATAAGCAAGCTCTATTGCGGTGGGAACAATCTTGACATCTTCCACCAAACCAGGTTTGAAGTCTATTCCAAAGTTTATTCCCTTTGTAAGCATAGGAAACAACCCGCTAAGAATTAATAAGCTGCTCAAAACTACAGCCAAAACAATATGTTTGCTAAATCGGAATACTTTCTTCATTATTTTATCCTCCAGCTGATGCTGACTTTCTGCTTTTTCATAACATCGGTACCAAAGTCAAAGATAAGGCGAGAAACAACCAAAGCAGTGAACACGGACGAAACAACACCTATTGCCAAACTGACTGCGAATCCCTGTATAGGTCCAGAGCCTAGCTGCGACAAGAACAAGGCAGCGATGAAAGTTGTAATGTTGGAGTCCATGATTGCCCAAAAAGCATTTTTGAATCCAGCTTCAACAGCGGCTGCACGACTTTTGCCTAGATACAGTTCTTCTTTTATCCTTTCAAAAATGATTACGTTTGCGTCTACGGCCATGCCTATTGTAAGAATCATACCGGCAATGCTTGGAAGGGTAAGCGTTAGGTTGAAAGCCGACAAAATACTGAACATGATGTAAAGGTTTAAGATTTGCGCCACAATTGCGTTTATTCCTGCGCCTTTGTACCACACAAGCATAAACACCATAACAGCCAACAGACCAAACACAAGGGCCTTGACACCTTGGTTTATTGCTTGATCCCCCATGGAAGCTCCTACTACTTGTTGGCTTTCAACGGTGAGAGGAACACTAAGCCATGCAGTTTGAAGAACTTTCTGGATGTTCTGTGCTTCTTCCAATCCAAACCCAGAGATGGCAACTTGCCCTCCTGTTATAGGTTCGTTTATGTTGGCATATGATTTTATCTTGTCATCGGAAATAATGGCCATCAATTGATTTACATGGTTGGTTGTGAACGTACCGAAAATCTCCGCGCCTTCCCCGTCAAGAACAAAACTTACTTGAGGGCGACCGGTTCTGTCTGAAATAATTTCTGCGGATTTGATGTGTTTTCCGTCCAAGGCAATTTCTTTTTTTACAACAAGATAACCAATTCGTTCATCCAGACCGTATTCATCTTTTTCGTAAAGTCCCATGACTTCGCAATCTTCGGGTATTATGGAAGGGTCGATTAATTCTCCTGCTGCGTTGAATGTGTTCGCAGGATTGGCGGCATAGTATGCAGAAAAAGCCTCCGTTGCAGCTGTGTCCACAAGGCGGAAATTCAAAATACCCTTTCCCATGATGATGGAATTGATTCTGTCCGTTTCTGCTGCACCGGGGATTTCAATGTATATTCTGTCTTCACCCTGCTGGCGGATGACCGGTTCTGTAAGTCCAAACCTGTCTATGCGGCTGGTCAATGTTTCAATTGCTTGTGCCATTGCCTCTTGCCTGAAAATTGCAGGATCGGTTATTACATCACCTGCCTGTTCCAATGCTGCGTCAAGGTCTGCTTTTACTATTACGCTCATTCCGCCGGATAAATCCAAACCTAGTTTTACAGAGTTGTTGTAGCGGTCTTTTGCCTCTAGGATTTCCTCTCGGTAACGATCTTCAACGACAGAAAGAAGTTCCGGCTCGTTGTAAAAAGAATTTATGACGTCTTTTACCGTCATTGGCGATGGAACGGCTTTTTTAAGTTCCTTGTAGTTCTTTTTGGCGACTTTTTCCAGCCAATTGAATTTTTGTGGTAGAACTCCATCGGGGTCGTCAAAGTACAGGGCTTTGAGTTCTTTTACGTCATTGGAAGCCATTATGTTGGAATAATCCTTGATTTTCTCCAATGAACCCAAGGCAAGTGCTTGAACTTCTTTTGGGGTACGAATGTACCAACTTATAGAAGGCCAAAGGAAAAGAAAGCACACGCCCAAGACGACAAGGATAAGCAGAAAACGACTGCGTTTGTTCATGTGGTAAACTCCAAGTTTTATTTATTTTCTTCTGCTGAAGAATCAGAGGTTTCTGTTTCCGCTGTTTCTGCAGGAACGGATTCATCTTTTTTTGCTGTTTTTTTGTCCGCCTTGGAAGGCTCGACTTTGTCAGTTTTGTCGGTAACCACCGAAGCGATTGCGGTACGGTTGAATTCAATTTTCGCACCGTCGTCAACTTTCACGATTACAGTTTGCTCCTTTGTGGAAGAAACAACACCGTGGATTCCGCCAATTGTTACGACTTTGTCGCCTTTTTTCAGGGCGGCAATCATTTTTTCCGTTTCTTTTTGTTTTTTGTTCTGAGGTCTGATAATAAAAAAATAAAAAATCAGGATAATCAGTCCAAAAGGTAACACTGTCATAAGCAGCGAACCAGAAGCAGCTCCTGGCGGAACTGTTTGCAAAAATGGTATAAAAGCCATAATAATCCACCTTATAATTAGGAAATTTTTGTGTTTTTTAGGATACCATGACGGACTTGTCCAAGTCAATACAGCCGTTTT
The DNA here is from genome assembly GCA_045535895.1 of Treponema sp. Lineage (GTDB taxonomy): Bacteria > Spirochaetota > Spirochaetia > Treponematales > Treponemataceae > Treponema_F. Next base: position 1,087 of record JAZSMM010000001.1, on the reverse strand, counting down.
TGGCAGGGTTGAAGCCATGTTGCCTTTCGTGCTATCATTATTAGAATCATCAAGATGGAGGAAACGACATGGCATTTAACCTTGAAATGTATCCCGTGTCCTATATGGCACGTTATGATTCCAAGACACAAAAATGGAACGAGGAATGGCTTCAGTCTGACAATGTTTCTTTTGACGAACTACAAAAAATGGAAGAAAACCAACGCCAAAAAGTGTTTGCAAACCGCAACCAGTTGGGAATTCCTGCGGTTTCATATACAAGTCAATACGGCTACGGTTGTTTTGAAGGCATGAAAGCCTATCCCAGGAAAGACGGAAAAGTGAGTATTTTTCGTCCAGATCAAAATGCAAAACGTTTTGCCAATTCCATGAAAGGTTTGTATTGTCCTGCTTTCCCAGAAGAAATGTACATAAAAGCCTCTGTTGAATTTATCCGCCGCAACGCTGCGTTGGGCTATGTTCCTGCGTACAATCCTGAATGGGAGAAAGATAATTTTGCTTCTGCAAGTGCCGTTTACATGCGTCCCTACATGAACAGCGAGGCCGCCATTGGCGTTGGAATATCCAAAGAACCTTATGTTGTGATATGCGCCACGTCCGTTTCTTCTTATTTTAAGGGTGGCAACACAAAAGCCGTCACAACCAATCGAATCCGTGCCACGCCGCACGGAACGGGTTTTATCAAATGTGCCTCTAATTACGTCATTTCCGCCCTGGCAAAAAAAGAGGCAGAAGATGCCGGTTACATGGAAGTTGTGTATTTGGATGCCGTGGAACACAAATATGTTCAGGAAGGATCTTCTTGCAATATATTCTTTTTGTTGAACGACGGAACGCTTGTTACACCGGAACTTGGAGACACGATTCTTCCAGGCATAACAAGGGCTAGCATAATAGAGCTTGCCAGGCAAAACGGTGTTTACGTGCAGGAACGTCCTGTTTCTATTGACGAAGTTATGTCCACTGTGAGCGAATGTTTTGTTACAGGCACCGCCGCCGGAGTTACTCCGATAGAAAGTATCACGCACAATGGAGTGGAAGCCGTTTTTAACAACAGAAAACCAAGTCGGATCGTAGCCATGTCGTT
>JAZSMM010000043.1:0-6156 GCA_045535895.1 Treponema sp. | reverse complement strand
TGCTGCGTCGGACACGTTTTGGTCGTTGCGGTGTTCCCAAAGTATTATTAAGGAAAAAGCGATTTGTCGGCGTATGTCCAATGGAATTGTAATGTCGTCTATAAGATTTAAGTACACATCTTCCATCATCAATGTGAACATAATTATGCTTGTCATTGACTGAAAAGCCTGCACGTCTTTTTTGTCCATTCCCGCATTTTCTGCCAAGCGAATCAGTGAAACAAAGGTATGGTATTTTACAACTAGAAACCCTTTGCCCAGTGTTGCTTTTGATGGAAGGTGCAGCATTTTGTCACCGTCGCGGTGAATAAGCAAAGCGTCAACCAGTGTGTATTGTGTTCGTGTTTCTCCCATGATTATTTGGCGTTGCAACAGGGATGGAAAGCGAGCTATGTTGGAGGCTAAACGCTTCATGTCTGCGATTCTGTTGTGCAAGCCTTCTAGTGTTTCCGGCGAGATGTTTTTAAGCCTGTCAAAAAGTTTGTTTATTAAAGTGCTTTCTTCTTCTGTAAAAACAACGATATCCGTGGAAAAGTCATTGTCATTGTTTTTTTCTGAGTCATAGAATTCTTCAATGTCAACGGTTGTAAATTCATTCTGCTGCATAATACGCCTTTCCCCAAAGTCTTTACAGTATATCACATCCAGTTGATAATGCAAGGAAATTATTTTTATTCGTTTGTAAAAACATAAAATGAAAAAATCTGTGACAAATTGTAATACAATGTGTACATTAATTAAAATAAGTCTAAGTGAATTATGGTGCGCTCGTTTGATTACCTCATGTGGTGAACAAGTTGTATGTTGTCATATTGACATAGATTGAATCTAGGAATATTCTAAAAACAGAGGGGCACTATAAAAAGAGAGGTTAGCCATGGGCTTTTGCTTGGATTTTTCTGTGACCAAAATACCGTGCTTGGACTGGACGGAAAAAGAAGTCCCGTTGGACGATTTTTTTTGTTCCCCTGCTTGTGACGAATTTTCTGTAGATTATATATATAGGCTGAAAAAATTTTTCCTTGCCTTGTTCAAACGTATGTCTTGAAACGGCTTTTCCCCTGTGATAAACTAATTTTTGGATTCTGGTGTATGGAGTCAAATTTATTGCATGGAGTTTAAATTATGAGAAAGTTTGTTTTTGTATTCTTTTTCCTAGTAGTTAGTGTGGTTTTGTTTGTGACAATTTCCTGTAAAAGTACAGAAGAAGCTGTGGCAGCGGCAGAACCTGTGCAAGCGGTGGACGCTTCTCAGGCTGTGGTAGAAGAAGAAGTTCTTGTTTCTACTCTTGCAGAAGATTGGACGGAAAATGTCTTTTCAGATGCGGATCAGCATGGATATTTTTTTACTACACCGGAACTTGGGAAATTCACAATGGTGGAAGGGGAATTCAACAAGTCTGGTGGATATGAAAAAAGCGGTTTTGGTTTTGTGTTTGGCTATACCGCCGATGAAAATGGATGGCTTTCCGATTATTTGCGTTTTGAAATAAACACATCTGGCGAATATGCCGCTTTTGCCAGCAAAGGCTCTTCATATATAGACTTGTTGGAAAACCACGCAGATAACACAGCTTATATGCAGACATCTTCTGCCATAAACACCGGCTATGACACAGTGAATAAACTAAAAATCGTAAAAACAGATGCGGCTTCATACGACTTGTTTATCAACGGTTCAAAAGTTGCTTCTGTAACAGCTCCAGAAGGATACGCAAATTCAGACGGAGTTATGGCGTTCTTTTCCGTTGGCAAACAGAACCAGGAGCAATTTCCAGACCAGCCTGTCCGGGTTACTTACCGGATAACGGGTTCTGCAACTGCTGGACTTGTAGAAAAATAAATTTGTCTACTTTTTGACTGGAGTATTTTGTGACAGCACGGCAATGGCAGGCTTTTAGTCAATTCCGTACGGAATTCAAGGATAAATGTGACCAATGGCTTTGTCAGTTTTCCAAGGAGCTTGTTCCATTGCAAAAAAAAGCGGCAGTTGCTGATACTCCAGAATATTCCGTTGAAACACCGATTGTATACAATACAGCCTTGGACGAGGTAACGGAAAGTGATGAAATTCGTCTTATTGTTATAGGTGACAATCCGGGAAAAACAGAGCAACTTTCTTGCAACAGACGCTATCTTGTTGGACAATCTGGGAAAATAGCCCAAGGTTTTTTTTCGGCCAACAAGAGTTTAGGAATTGATTTTCGTAAGAACACGATTATTTTGAACAAAACCCCTGTTCATACGGCAAAAACAAGCCATTTGAAATATCTTCAACGGCAAGGTTCTCTTTCTGTCGTTAAATTAATAGAAGAAAGCCAAATTTGGATGGCACGGAAAACTGCACAACTTCATCAAGGGCTTGCCTGTGAAAATTCCTGCTTGTTATGGCTTGTGGGTTATGGGGAACTTAAAGAAAAAGGTGTTTTTAAGTTGTATCGTGACGCACTTTTTGAATCATACAGAAATTCCTCAGACGCTTTTTGGCAACAGGTTTTTGTGTTTCAACATTTTTCTATGAACCGATTCTTGATAGATTTGAAAAATCATATGGAAGATTGCAAAAAAAACGCCACTTCCTGTTGTGTGGAAGAGGCGTTGAAGGATTTGGGAGCAACTCACCGTAAAACAATTTTTGGTGTTTAGCTTAAGGGTAACTTAAGGTTTATTTTAAAAAAGGCAAAAAAACTTCTTGTATGCCGTAGGAACCCGGTGCGACTTGATATTTTGTGAAATAGAAAGTTATGCCGGGTTTTGACATTGTAAACACTTGGAAGTTGTCTTTTACAGGTAGTGTTCCTTCTTTTATCATTTCTTCTAAAAAGCTGTCTTTAGAAGCCTCCAGTATTTCAATTAGCTGGGTTCGGCATTGTTCTGCCAGTCTTTCCAAATTGGGTGGGTTGACAACGGAAGGCAGAACCTGTTCTAACGGAATCATACTTTGTTCTTTTTTGTTCCATAAAAAAGAAGCCAATTGGTCTTGTCCATTTGCACCGCCGGTATAAGTGTATGCGGAAAGCAACACGCTGATTATTTCGTTGGAATTTTGTTTTAGCTGCCAGTCAATGTAGAACGCGCCTTTCAAGTCTTTTTTGTTTGCCATGTTTGCAGAAACCTGTTCTATTTCCTGTTTGAATCCGTTAAACCAAGAGTCAACTTGTTCTGCGATTAAAGAATTCAAGTTGTCCTGCCCTTCAAAAACCGGTAGTTCCACATCAACAGTATATAACTCGTTGTCCTGTATGTCGTGGACTGCGATGACATCACTTTCTTTGCTAGAAGAAACACAAGATGATAACAAAAAAAATGAAACCATTAACAAAAAAACTAAACATTTGTAGTTCTTCATAAATTACCTCTAAGTAAACATAGTGCAAATTCCCACGACTGACAAATTCCAGCGTAATTTATAGATTGACGCTACTTACTTTTAAATGTATTTTTATATATAGAGATTATTTTATAGGAGTTTTTATGGCACTGGAAGACAAAGTGAAAGAAGCCCTTGAAACGATTCGTCCTCAACTTCAGGCTGACGGCGGAGATTTGGAATATGTTAAGATGGAAGAAGGCAAGGTTTATGTGAAATTGACCGGAGCCTGCGGAAACTGCCCCATGGCAACCATGACGTTGAAACAAGGTGTGGAACGAATGTTAAAAGACACAATTCCTGAAGTCACGGAAGTTGTTCAGGCATTCTAGCGAGGATTAAATGGTTGTAGAAAAAGACAAAGTTGTTTCTATTGAGTACACTTTAAAAAATTCCTCTGATGAAATCATAGACACATCTTCTGACAGTTCGCCTTTGGAGTATGTTCATGGTCGTGGAATGTTGATTACGGGTCTTGAGCGTGAGCTAGAAGGAAGAAAAACGGGTGATGAGCTTTCTGTTGTGATTGAACCTAAAGATGCATATGGCGAACGTAGAGAGGACTTGATATTTGACGTTGATAAAAGTCAATTTGAAGATGGCGTTACAATAGAAGAAGGAATGCAGTTTGAGGCCGCAGTTCCTGGCGGAAGTCAAGTTGTCACGGTTGTAAAGGTTTTATCGGATAAGGTTACAATAGATGCTAACCATCCCCTCGCAGGTGAAAAATTATTTTTTGATGTCAAAATTGTAGATATTCGTGAAGCAACGGAAGATGACTTGAATGAAGGCTGTGGTTGCGGTGGTTCTTGTGCAAGCGGTTGTTCTTCAGGTGGTTGTGGAGGCTGTGGAGGTGGTTGCAACTGTAATTAATTTTTTTGTTGTCGCCCATATTTTTTCGGCGTTTACATTTTTTGGAGAACTGTCTATAAAGCAAGTTGCATCTGCGATTTGCTTGTACAAGGCAGTTCTTTTTTTATAGAAAGCAGAGAAGATTCGTCTTACGTCCTCTTCTGTCTGTGGGTTTTCTTTTGCTATGTATGCCGGAAGTTCTGTCATCTTTCCGTTTTTATAAACTATTTCACGGATAATTCTGTCTGCCGCGTCTTTTTCTGGAATTTCCAAAAAAACAATTTTTCCCATTTCTTTTAGCAATGTTATTGCCTGAGTGTTGTTGCAGATTCCTCCGCCTGTCGCAATTACCGCTTGTGTGATTTTTTTGTCTAACATGAATCGGCAAGCCTCTGCTTCTGCCTGCATGAAATATTGGCTGCCCAGTTCCAAATAAATTGTTCTGGGTGTTTTTCCTGTCATTTGCATGATGATGTCATCGGTGTCGAAAAACGGGCATTCAAGGCGTTTGGCAAGCAGCTTTCCCTGGCTGGATTTACCACAATGTTTTATTCCCACCAAAATAATGACTTCGTGCATGAATAAATTATACCCTTGCAAACAAAGTGTTGCAACAAGCCTTTTTTATAGGGATGCTGAAATCATGGGCATGTATTTGTTTGTGTTTTTTTGCTTTGCACCTTTGATTTTATGTTTTTTTGTCTTTTGTATGGCTGTCCGCAACTTTAAATTCCTTTATGGATTGTGGGCTTCTGTTTTAGGGCTTGTTTCTGTGATTCCCATTGCCCTTGCTCAGTTTTTTATTTTGAATCTTCCTGTTTTTACGGCAAATACTTTAATTTCGGTTCTTGTTACGGCAATGATTTTTAATGGGCTTGTGGAAGAAAGCCTGAAAATGTTGTGCATGTTGTTGCTTCCTTCCAAAAAAGTTGATTTCCCTGTTTTTTTCTGCATGGCGTTGCTTTTGGGGTTGGCCTTGGGTTGTTTTGAAACAGTTATATATCTTTTTGCAGGACAACAAGAGATTGGACTTAGGTTGGTTACCGCCGTGTTGATTCATATGTTTTGTGCCGGCTTGTCAGGAATATATGTGTGGTCTTTCCGTCAGAGGAAAACCAAAACAATGCCGTTTGTTCTTGCTGCTGTTTTACACGGAGTATATAATTTTTTTGCGGGTTTTTCAGGTGGATATTGGTGGTTTTCTGTTGTTGCAATTGCAATGGCCGCCTTGCAGTGCCGTATTTGGTACACAAAAACAAAGCAAATTGAAATAGACTTTACATAGATCGCCCATGATTAAGGAAGTGACTTTAACCTTGTTTTCTGTAGAAAAGGCAGAAAACATAGATGAAACCATTGTTCGCAAAAACATTGCAAAACAGCTGCAATGCAAAGAAAAGCAAATAAACGCTTTTGTTCTAAAGAAAAAATCCTTGGACGCACGTCACGGAAAAGTGAAAATTCATTTGAAATATGATGCTTATACTGAAAAGGATTTCCCTGACAATTATACTAGCCAAAGTATTTTGTCGGAATACAAAAAGGCGGATGGAAAAAAATCTGTGATTATTGTGGGTTCCGGTCCTGCTGGTCTTTTTGCAGCGTTGCGGCTGTTGGAGTCTGGTATAAAGCCAATAATTGTGGAACGCGGAAATACCGTGAAAGAGCGCAAGCGTGATATTGCCCAAATTTCACGTAGCCACAAAATCAACCCGGATTCAAACTATTGCTTTGGAGAGGGTGGAGCAGGAACTTTTTCTGACGGTAAATTGTATACTCGTTCCGTAAAACGAGGTAATCCGGAAAGAATATATCGTATATTTCATTTTTTTGGTGCTCCCGAACAAATTATAACAGATTCTCACCCTCACATCGGTTCGGATTTGTTGCCGGAAATAGTCCATAACATAACCTGCAAAATAGAGGAAATGGGCG
>JAZSMM010000253.1:0-5034 GCA_045535895.1 Treponema sp. | reverse complement strand
GGCAAAGCCCACATACAGGACGGTCAAGCCTGTGAACACATTGGCAAAAACTTATTTTCTTTTGCAGTTTTTTTTCCAACAACGGCTTCACGTTCCACGCAAGGCTGAACCCGTCGCATTCATTTTCCGCGTTGCTCTCGCATATTTCACCGGCCAGCTTTACAACAACGGCGAAATCTTCTTCCGCATATACAATGCGCAGAGAACAAACCTCATGGTTCATCTGGAAGCTCCAAAATATTCATTGTAAAGTGCAAAGCCTTTGTCATAGGCCGCGGAAAAACCGCTGCCACTCAACATCCCTTCGCTGTCCAAAGTTGGCTCAAGGGCGTTATGCACATTCAAGACCACGGAACAACCGCCTTCCGCAGAATCCAAGGACAAAATTCCAGCCTGTATCTTGGCTTTTACAATGCGACGAACCGACTTGTTGATTTTCTCCAAGAAAGTACCGTCTTCCATCGCCTTTTTTTCAAGTGCTTGCAATGCCGAACCAAAACGCTTTTCCGAAAGCATTATAACATCTACACCTGCTTCCACGGCCATAACTACCGCGACGTCCGGCGGGAATCCATTTTTTTCCAATGCCGCCATAAAAATGTCGTCAGAAAAAATCAAACCGTCATATCCATATTCATTGCGGAGTTTTTGTGTGACCCAATATTCAGAAAGACATGCGGGCTTTTCCGGGTCGAAGGCGGAAGTCCTTGCATGCGACATCAAAACCCCGGCAGGATTTCCGCACAAAAGTTTTTGAAAAGGCTTTAGATAATCTTCTTCAAGTCGGCGTGCGCCCAATTGTATCTCAGGTAAACCTGTGTGGGGGTCGTCGTTCGTGTTGCCCGGAAAATGCTTTAGCACGCAAAAGATTCCGCCTTCCTTGTACCCTGCAATCGCAGCGGCGGCGAATTGTTCCACAGCCTTAGCATCGCCGTAACTTCTGGTACCCAAAAAACCACTGTTGTTTTCGTCCACGGGTTCCGCTACGGGCGCAAGATTGAGGTGAAAGCCCATGCCCTGCATTTGCGCTCCTTGCGCGCAATAAAAATCCTGCGCCATGTCGGCGGGAAGTCTTTCGGCAATCAACTTGGCGGAAGGCAAAGGCGAAGTCACGTTCCTAAGCCTGTTCACAAGACCGCCTTCCTGGTCTATCCCCAAAAGAGGCGGAACAATATCATTGTCCAAGCAGAACGAATTTATGGAAGTCGTGAATTCCTTTACCCCGTCCGCAGAATCGGCTACGTTGTAGGAAAAAAACAAATATCCGCCGGGAATCATCGGCTTTCCGTCCGCAAAAAATTCAACTGGGCGAAATTTTTTGTTTCCTTCCAAATTCACAAGAAAAAGTTGTGCTATACGTTCTTCCATCGGAAGATTCTCTACAAAATCTACTACAGCCTGTTCTTTTTTTGACTTTTCGCTTTTAACCCAATCATGGATTTCTTGTGCGGACAAACGTACACGCAAATCTTTTTCCATTTGTTTTTTTTCCGTGTTGGAACAAGAAAAACACGCAAAAGAAAAAAAGGCCAGGCAGAACCCAAGCAAAAAACAAACACTTTTTTTCATGCCTACGGTCGTCATAAAATCATGGTGCCTACGCCACGGTCACTGAACATTTCTATGAGCAACGAGTGCGGGACACGCCCGTCTATGATATGGGTTCTGGGAACTCCGCCCTTCAACGCCTCAAAGCAACATTCTATTTTTGGTATCATACCGGAGGAAATCACCCCCGTGGCAATCATGGAAGGGATTGCATCTCTTGCAATGCGCTTGATCAACGTGGTCGGGTCGTCCACATTGCGCAGCACTCCGGGGACATTGGTAAGCTGCACGAACTTTTCGGCTTTCAATGCCACGGCAATCTTTGCGGCAGCGGTGTCGGCGTTTATGTTGTATCTGTTCATGTCGCCCTGCTCTCCCATGGCAACCGTGGATATTACGGGTATAAAACCTTGGTCCAAAAGAGAACGCACTATTTCAGGCTGAACTTCCGTAACCTCGCCCACAAAGCCCAAGTCTTCCCCATCGCTGTCTATCTTCTTGGCGCGCAAAAGTCCTGAATCCACACCGCTCAAGCCCACGGCTTTTCCGCCGCACTGAAGCAAAATGCCAACAATATCCTTGTTCAATTTTCCAGTAAGAACCATTTGGACCACTTCCATTGTCTCTGCATCGGTGTAGCGAAGGCCGTTTACGAATTTGGACTCCTTGCCGATTTTTTCCAACATATGGTTTATCTCTGGTCCGCCGCCATGGACAAGGACCACATGAACCCCTATTGTGTTCAAAAGAACAATGTCCTGCATTACGGCAGCCTTCAGCTCCTCGTTCAACATGGCGTTGCCGCCATATTTGACCACAACTGTCTTCCCGACATACTGCTTGAAGTAGGGCAAGGCCTGAACCAGAACTTCCGCCCAATCTTTGTTTGTAATATCCATTGCCTATGTCCTGTAATCCCCGTTTATCTTTACATAGTCATATGTCAAGTCGCAACCCCAAGCCGTTCCTTCCGCTGTGCCGTCGGTCAATTCCACCAAAATGCTTGTTTCTTTTTGGCTCAATATTTTTTTTGCCTTGTCCTCGTCAAAGTCAACGGGTTTCCCCTTTTGGCATACAGTAATGCAACCTTCGCAACTGATAAAACTGACGGAAACATCGTCCGGTGTAAAATCGGCTCCGGAATATCCCATGGCGCAAAGAATACGTCCCCAGTTGGCATCCTTTCCAAAAAAAGCTGCCTTGACCAAATTTGAAGAGACAACGGACTTTGCAAGAGTTCTTGCAGTTTTCACATCACAAGAGCCTTTGACACGGCACTCAACCAGATGTTGTGCCCCTTCACCGTCGCCGGCAATTTTTTTTGCCATATGAGTGTTGATTTCGTTCAGCGCGGAAAGGAACACCTCGTAATCCTTGCCTTCTTCCGTTATCTCTTGGTTGCCCGCCATTCCGTTGGCAAGCACAAGCAACGTATCGTTTGTGCTGGTGTCCCCATCTATGGAAATACAGTTATACGTACATGCAACGCTTTCACGCAAAGCCTTCTCCAGCATTCTGGAAGAAATGGCACAATCCGTAGTTATAAAGCCCAACATCGTCCCCATGTTTATGTGAATCATGCCGGATCCCTTGGCCATTGTTCCAATGGTCACGGTCTTTCCACCAATGTCAAATTCAACGGCCGTTTCTTTGTATTCGGTGTCGGTCGTCATAATGGCTTCTCTTGCCATCACGTTGCCATGCTTGGAAAGACCTGCCACCAATTCACCGGCGGAATTCTCTATTTTCTCCACGGGAAGTTGTTGTCCAATAACGCCGGTGGAACACACAAGCACATCCTCAATGTTCAACTTCAACGGGACAGAAACCGCACGGGCCATACGCAAAGCAGCTTTAGCACCTTGCTCACCTGTGCATGCGTTCGCATTCCCTGAATTCGCTATGACAGCTTGGGCCACGCCGTTTGCAATGTGCTTTTTTGTCAACTTCACACATTCGGCTTTCACCCGGTTCTGGGTAAAAACACCAAAAGCGACACAAGGAATTTCAGAATATATCAATGCCGTGTCAGGACGGGTTCTACCGGCCTTTATACCCGAAAGCAACCCATTGGCGGTAAAACCTTTCGGAGCGCAAACCCCTCCGTCAATGTATTTCATATTTCCCCCAATATTTTATATGTCAAACTCAGCGGGAAAGAAGCTCCTGAACCAACTCTTCCGCCTTGATTTCTTTATTCAGCACACGGTACAACCCGTTGCATATGGGCAGCTTCAGCCCGTATTTAGAAGCTATCTCATGTACATATTTACATGCCACGGCACCTTCCGGAAGATAACCTATCTCGTTTATTCTGGAAATAAGGTCGTCCAAATTGGAAAACCGTGAAAGTATGTCGGTTTTTACAATGTCCTGCCCAAAACGCCTGTTCCTTCCATATTTGCTGCGGCAGGTAACGTCCAAGTCTCCAACTCCGGATATTGACGTAAATGTTTCTGCGTGGGTGGCTCCCATTGCGAAACCCAACGTTTGGATTTCGTTAAGACCGGCGGCAAACAACAAAGAGGCGGCATTGTCCCCAAAAGAGTCCGAGGTTTCCGCCAAGGCATCCATTCCGCCAAAGGCAACAGCCACGACATTTTTTGCCGCGGCACAAATCTGCACCCCTATTACATCCAGGCTGGAATATACCATCAACCCCGGCACCCGCAAAAGCTCACGGAATCGTATGGAATTCTTTGCGTTCTCGCTAGCGGCAATCAAACCTGTAAGTTTGCCCATGGCCACTTCTTCCGCATGGCTTGGACCTGCAATGTAGACAAGATTTTTTTTATATGAGCGTGGCAGAACGGCTTCCAATGTCTCCAAAATAAGTTTAGGCCCTTCAGGAGAAGGAACAAAACCCTTTGTGAGCACTCCTATACATGTAGAACCGTCCGCAATGGATGGAACTTCCAATATTTTGGAAACAGTAGAAGCAAGAAACAAAGAAGGACTTGCCAAAATCAAAAACTCTTTATCTGAAGCCACCTGTTGTATATCTGTGGAAGCAGAAAGGTTTTCTGACAAAACAAAACCCGGCAGAAACCGCTTGTTCTCATGCTCTTTGTTTACGGAATCCACGACATCTTGTTCCATGGCCCACATGACAACCGTGTTTCCGCCACGGGCAAGAGCCTGCGCAAGTCCTGTTCCCCATGCACCCGCACCAATAATTCCCACAGATTTCCCGTTCATGCAACGCTCCTTTGTCTCACAGTCTTTGTCAATACCAACGGGCAGAACAATCTTCCCAGGGGCAGAGTTCTTCCGGCTTAAAGTACAAAGACACTTCCCTTTCACCGTTTTCCGGAGAATCCGATGCATGAATTATGTTGTGCTGGGTATGAGCGCAATAATCGCCCCTGATTGTACCGGGCATGGCTTCCGCTGGTTTTGTCGCCCCTGTAAGTTTGCGAATCAACTGAACGCAATCATCACCCTGCCATACCATTGCCACGACAGGTCCAGAGGTTATGTAATCCA
>JAZSMM010000019.1:0-12243 GCA_045535895.1 Treponema sp. | reverse complement strand
TTTGAAGGTGTCGGACAGGCAAAGGCGGTCGTATTTACAATCATCGTGGCTTTAATAGCACTGATTCAACTTAGATTTACACGCAGCAAAGAGGTGGAGCAATGATAAACAAAAGATCAAACAAAATATCAAAGCAGTTTATATTTGTGTTCCTGTGCGTGGCAGCCATTTACGTTTTGTTCCCCATTGTCGTTGTATTCATGAACTCGTTCAAGAGCAGGCTTTTCATATCCGACAGTGCATTTGCCCTCCCAAACGAGGAAAGTTTTGTAGGACTTTTGAACTACACTTCCGGCGTAAAGAAAATAAAATTCTTTTCCGCCTTTGGGTATTCACTTTGGATTACAGTTACTTCCACCTTGGGAATACTTCTTGTATCCAGCATGCTCGCATGGTTCATAACACGCGTGAAAAGCAAGGTTACAAGCCTGATTTACTATTCATTGGTGTTTTCCATGATTGTGCCGTTCCAAATGGTAATGTTCACCATGAGCAAGATGGCAAACATACTTCATTTGGACAACCCAATTGGAATCATATTGGTTTACATAGGATTTGGCTGTGGAATGTCCACGTTCATGTTTTCCGGTTTTATCAAGTCCATTCCCCTTTCATTGGAAGAAGCTGCTATGATAGACGGAGCGACACCACCGCAAATTTTCTTCATGGTAATCGTTCCTATGCTCAAAAGCACAGCCATAACGATAGGAATACTAGAAGTCATGTGGGTCTGGAACGACTATCTGTTGCCATACCTGACAATAGGAACGGATTACAAGACTATTCCTATTGCCATACAATATTTACGAGGCGGATACGGGGCGGTTGACATGGGTGCAATGATGGCCATGCTTGTCCTTGCGATGATACCGGTAATATTATTCTATCTTTCATGCCAAAAGTACATAATAAAAGGTGTGCTTGCAGGTGCGGTGAAAGGTTAAAAACACTCTCCTTATTTTTGCCGAAGCCATTCGTTGGCTTCGGTTTTTTTTGCAAAATGCAGTTTTGTGTTGTATAATGGGTGGAATAGGAGACAACAATGAAAACACCTGTATTAGATGGAACATGGCAGCTTAGACCCTGCCATCCGGAAAAAGTAGCTGAATACACCGACGCATTTTCAGACGGAAAATCAATTCCCGCAACGTTGCCCGGTGACATACACTCTGCAATGATAAAGGCTGGAGTCCTGAACGACCCATACTTTGGAATGAACGAACTGGACATCCAATGGGTAGGTCAACAAGATTGGGTTCTGTCCAAAGAGATAAACGTAAAGAAAGATTTTCTTTCAGGTCAGCAATTTATAACCATGGAATATGCCGACACATATTTCAAGTTGAAAATCAACGGGATAGAAGTTGGTTCGGGAAACAACATGTTCCGCAGGTGGAGGTTTGACATAAGCGGGTTCTTGTCAGAAGGTAGCAACACATTTGAGCTGGTGTTTGAATCCGCCGAAAGGCACGCCTTGGAGATTGCCGCAAAACTCCCGTATCCTATACCGTTCAGCGAATATCCCGTGTTTTCTCCCCACCGCAACCTTGTAAGAAAAACGCAGTGCCATGCAGGATGGGACTGGGGACCTTGCATAATGGCTTTTGGCGTATACGAAAGCATTGCATTGGAGCAGGTCACCAAAGGCTTCATAGACTACGTGAACACAAGATACGAACAAGACGGTGACGACTGGCATGTCGAAGTCACCACCACGTTCTTTGCGGTAACAGACAGCATAATCACGGTATCCGTTATGATAGACGGTCCTGACATAGCCACCGTAATAAAAGGAACTCCAGTAAACGTAACTGTTGGAGAGAACATCATCCAACATACGCTCACTGTAAAAGAACCAAAGCTGTGGTGGCCGGCCGGCTGTTCCCCAGAAGACGATGCCAACATTGCATCCACAGGAAATGCTTGTGCAAGGGAAAACACGCTGTACAACTTAACCGTGACAGCAGGCAATTCCACAAGCAAAAAAAAGATAGGGTTCCGCACGCTAGATGTAATAGCAAAGAATGACGAGCACGGAAAGAGCATGTATTTTATGGTGAACGACAGACCCGTCTTTGCAAAAGGCGCAAACTGGATTCCATGCGACGCACTCCCGTCACGTCAAACGGCACAAAAATATGAAAAACTATTACGTGACATGGTTGCGGCGAACATGAACACAGTTCGTGTTTGGGGTGGCGGACAATACGAAAAGGACATATTCTACGAGTTGTGCGACAAACTGGGAATAATCGTATGGCAAGACTGCATGTTTGCATGTTCCCTTTATCCTTCCACACCGTCATTTTTAAAGAATGTGCGTTCCGAAATACGCCATCAAGTACGTAGGTTAAAAGACCATCCGTCAATCGGCTTGTGGTGCGGAAACAACGAAGACGTTGGGGCATTAACTTGGTATCCGGAGTCCAGACAAAACCGTGACAGGTATTTGATTGACTACGACAGACTGAACGAAGGCGTTCTTGCAGATGAAATAAAACAGTTCGACCCTGACAGGACATGGTGGCCAAGTTCGCCTTCAGCAGGACCAAACGACTATTCCGACAATTGGCATTGCGACGGGCGCGGCGACATGCACTATTGGAGCGTTTGGCACGAAAAAAAATCATTCGACGCATATTTGGAAATAAAGCCCAGGTTTGTGTCTGAATTCGGCTACGAGTCGTTCCCTTCAATGGAGGGGGTTTTGTCATATGCTCAAAAAGACCAACTCAACTTGACAAGCCCAGTAATAGAATTCCACCAAAGGTCTCCAGGAGGAAATTCCATCATATTGGAAAATTTTTCACGTTACTTCCGATTCCCAGAAGGGTTGAAAAACATGCTTTACCTAAGTCAGGTTCAACAGGCGTTGGCAATAAAGACGGCGGTGGAATACTGGAGGTCCTTGCGGCCGGTATGCATGGGAAGCATAATTTGGCAGCTGAATGACGTTTGGCCCGTGGCTTCTTGGTCTTCCATAGAATATTCCGGTAAATGGAAACTGCTGCATTATGCGGCAAAAAAATTCTTTGCACCTGTGACAACCGTCACATACAAGAAAGACGGCGTAATATCCGTGTGGGCATTGAACGACACTCGGCAAGATTTGGAAAGTGAAATAAGAATTTCTTGTCTTGGATTTGACGGGGAAAAATGCAAAGACGACATCTGCCTAAAACCAAAATTAAAAGCGGACACAGCAAGCAAAGTAACAGAAATAAAAGAAGATGATTTGCCTTTGTCGCCTTCAAAATGCTTTTTGCTAGTCACAATGAAATACGGCGAAGATGTTTTTACTTATGATGTTTTCTTTACTGATTTACCCAAACAGTGCGAACTCCTTGAACCTGAAATAGAGTTTTCCACAAAACAGCTTGAAGTCGGTACATTCGAGGTAACGCTAGAGTGCAAAAAACCTGCATTCTATGCAACCTTGAACTCAGGAAGAATCCAAGGCACGTTTAGCGACAATATGTTTGCGTTGGTTCCCGGTCAAAAACACACCGTCACATTCAAAGCCCAGAATGAAAAAATCACGCTAGAAAAATTCGCAAAGGCGTTATCCGTAACATCGTTAAGGGACACATACAAGTAACCAACATTCGTTAAATGTAACAAAAAAGCCGGCTGCTTAATGAAGCGTACTTCACACTTCATTGAAGCAGTCGGCTCTTTTATAATACGCCAAAAAAGAAATTATTCTTTTATAGCTCCACCAGCAACACCTTTTGCCAAGTCCTTTTGGAAGGTAAAATAGACAAGCAAAACAGGCAAGGTCGCAATGACCAAAGCTGCAATCTGCCATCCAAGTTGCAATCCCGTTCGGCTGGAGAAAGAGAAAATTCCAACCGGCAAGGATTTAGTTGCCTCCGCAGAAGCCATTACCATAACCAAAAGATATTCGTTCCAAATACCCAATGCAGACTGAATTGAAATCGTCACGATTACAGGAACAGTCATTGGGATGATGATACTTATGAACGTTCGCAAAGGACTTGCACCGTCGATATAAGCGGACTCCACAAGGCTGTCCGGCAAACCACGTATAAACGTGGAACCCAACATAACTGCCAAAGGCAAACCAAAGGCAACGTACACAAGGATAACACCAATGTGCGTGTTGGTCAGACCCAAGTTAGACAACATAAGGAACAACGGAACAATCAATTGGTTGATGTCCAAAAGATAGCCCAGACCTATCAATGCTGCCACGAGGGCCGCCATTTTTTTGAAAGAGAATTTCGTGGTTCCATAAGCCAGCATAAGACCGAACAACACAATCAAGAAAGTGGAAACAACCGTATAAATCAAACTGTTTATAAAACCCCTTCCAAGTTCTCCCCTCTTCCATGCGGAGGTGTAGTTCCACCATATCGTCTGCCAGTTGATTTTGTTCTGGATATTTTTTGGCAAATCAGAACATTTTATTTGCACGTCAACTCCAGGTTGAATCGTCTTTAATTCCCGCCCGTCCGATGTCTTCCAGCCGTCCGGCAGGTCGTCACGAACTATAAAGTGAACCTTGATTCTTTTGTTCGCACCGATGTTGGGTGATTCCAAAATAATCAATTTTTCATTTATCAAGTCGCGATCTCTTGTTGACTTTATACCAAGTTTCTTCAAAAGACCGTTTGGATACATTATGTTAGTCTGGGGCGGCACAACATTAAAGTCGGCTTCCTTTGCATGGAACAACTCATACGGAAGAGCGTATATATTTTTCGTCAATTCCTCGTTTGTCTTGAACGATGAATACAGCATCCACAAAAGTGGTGTGACAGTAAGAATAGTCCAAACAATGAACACAAAGTAAGAGATGGGCTTGGCCAAATATTTACCAAAAAAACCTTTTTTTGACGTTTCCTTGGGCGGCACTGAAATTTTGTCGTTGCCATTCTCATTGATGTTCTCATTGATGTTCTCGTTAATATCAGCCATATCAATACTCCTCATCCGTTCCAAGTTTTCTACCAACCCAGTTACTGAACATAATGAGCAACACAGAAATCAATACAACTATGTTGGCAACTGTTGCACCATACGCATAACGCATGGGATCTTTTGCATTGTTGAACGATATTCGGTACATATATATAGGGAGGACTTCTGTGTTGATTCGCTGCCTTCCTTCCGGTGCCAAAGCAAATATAAGAGCAAAACCTTTCAAGGAACCTGCAATAGCAAGAATACAGGAAGTAAGAATTGCCCCAGCAAGCAAAGGAATGGTAATCTTATAAAACATCTGAAATTCCGTAGCTCCGTCAATTTTAGCGGCTTCAAAGATACTTTCGTTTATCTTTTGCAAATTAGCTAAAAAGATAATCATATAGAACCCAGTGTAAATCCAAATCAACGCAATGCCTACCGGAATCATGGCACGGTGGGGATCCATCATAAGGTCAAACTGCTTGGAAGAATCTCCTGTAACCCATTGCATAATACGTGCCACAGGTCCGTCAACCATGAACAGCATTCGCCACATAATACCTACGACAACCATGGACAAAAATTGCGGAAGGAATACCATGGACTGAAAAAAGCCTGCGCCTTTGACCTGTTTTCGGTAAAGAATAAAAGCAAGCGTAAAACCTATAGGAATCTGCCCAAAGACAGACACCAAAACAACTATCATGTTGTTTTTGAGGGCATACCAGAATTCAGGAATTTCACTGCTTGAGTCAACAATTCCCTTGTTCATGGTAAGAACTTTTATGTAATTGTCCAATCTCATGAATTTGACACCAGAGTCCATGTTGGGATTGTAATTTGTAAAACTAAGAAAAATTGAGTAACAAATTGGATATGCGATAATGAAAAGATAAATCAACAAACCTGGGGCAATAAAACCCAAGAACGTCAACAACTCCCTAGAGGCTGATTTTTTCACAGCAAACCCCCTTTTTCTTGGTCAAAATAAAAGGCTGCCCAAAAGTCTTTTACAAACTTTTGGAACAGCCTTATTTGCCAGCAATCAAGAATTAATTACTGGGCATCAAATGCTTTCTGGACAACTTCTGCCAACTGAGCGGCTGTTGTTCTTCCGGCAACAATGTCCTGCATACCAGCGTTCAACGCATCGTTTGCAGCACCTGTCAAGTAAGAGTCGATTACATAGCAAGAAGGATATGCACCAAGAGTTGCTTTTTCTGCTACCATTGGATCCATTCCTTCCGGTGTTACAAAGCCCTTGATGATAGGAGCGGAAATTGCACCGTCCTGCAAACGCTGCACTGTCTCATCATAGCTGAAGTAGTGTGCCATCCATCTTTTTGCTGCATCAAGAACTGCGGGGTCGGATGCACCTTGCTTTGTTATTCCATATCCAACCTGCCATGCACCTGCCATTGCACCTGAATATGCTTTTTCACCAGGAACAGCAGGAATAGCGATGAGTTTGACATCCTGTGTGATTGCTCCAAGGTTTGCCTCTCCAAATCCCCACTGGCCGTCAATGTACATCAAATATTTCCCGTTCTGGAAGTTGGAAAGACCTGTTCCATTGTCTGTAAGCACAGAGTTAGGATCAAGAACGCCGTCTTTTGTCCACTGTGCAAGAACGTCAAGAGCTGCTACGAAACCAGGGTCTGTGAATTTGACCTGTCCTGCGACAGCTTTTTCAATCCATTTTGTGTCGCCAGTTGTACGAGGAACAATACCTGACATCACGCAAGAACCCCAAAC
Organism: Treponema sp.; assembly: GCA_045535895.1. Classification (GTDB taxonomy): domain Bacteria; phylum Spirochaetota; class Spirochaetia; order Treponematales; family Treponemataceae; genus Treponema_F. The sequence goes on along the minus strand of JAZSMM010000019.1, from coordinate 5,559 downwards.
CCAGCTGTCTGCACCGTGCGTAGAAATACATTCGATTCCGTTTGCTTTGCAAAGCTTTGCAAGCTCTACAAGGTCGGCATATGTTTCGGGCAATTTACCGCCAATCTGGTCCAACAATGCCATGTTCACACCAACGACTGTACAGTAGTTTGAACCACCAAGAGGAAGATAAGGTTTTACACCTGTTCCAAAGAAGTCTGGAACCAAAGAGGCGTCTATATTTGCAGGGTAATAAGCAGTGTTGTCAACTTGTTGACCGGCTTCTTGCCAAGAGGCTCCCCAACGTGCGTCTGCACCCATGTAAGCTACATCTGGATAGTCTTTTGCAGCCATGCGGGCTACTACCTTCTGATGATATGCTTCGTCATACAACAACTCATATTCAATCTTGACATCCGGGTTTTCAGCCATGAACTCTTCGCAAATGCGTTTGAATGTCTGACCTTCTGAGTTAGAATTGTCACCATAACCCATGACGTTCAATGTAACCGTGGCAGAAGATCCTGAATCGCTACCACCACCTGCGAACATACTTGCAACCACTAGGACAGCGATTGCAACCACTAGAAATCTTTTCTTGGAAAGTTTCATACGTCTCCTCCTAAACAAGAAGCATGAAGAATTTATATTAGTTGAATAAATCAACCAACTACAAGTTTGGCACTGCTTTTTTACTTTGTCAAGCACTTTTTACAAATATCTTGAATTTTTAACAATTTCATTGTCCCAACATGAAAGACATTTTCCTTGCGGCTTTGTCAAGGTCGGGCAAGGCAAAATTATTTTCAACAACCATTGCCGCCGCCCCGTAAGAAACGGAAAAATGCCCCAAAGAAGCCGATTTTATCTGGTATTTTCTGGGAATTCCATAGGGCCAAAGGGTTTGCGTGTATTCCTTAACAAGACCAACAATTTGCTCCGTCAAGCCATTGTCCAACCCCCCTATATACACGCCGTCCAAATTCAACACGTTGACTAAAAAGGCGACATGACGGGCAAGTTCGTGGAACACCATGTCAAAAAAACCGGACTCACCCGGCTTTGCCAAATCCGAACTAACAACCAAAGAAGAAAACTGCCCCTGGCCTCCGTCCCACAGCATACTGCGGAATTCCCCTGCGGATTCCTCGCAACCACGATACATATCTCCGTTCAAGACCAAACCCATGCCTACGGAAAGACTTTTCCCCGACGAAGTCTTAGGCTTGAGCAACCTGTACTCTGTGAGAACAAAGAGCATGTTCAGCATGGAAAGGTCTTTCACCAAAAGTTTCTCGGCAAAGCAACAGCATCGGGCATCGTTCTCCAAAAAAATTGGAACAGCTATCTGCCCTGATATTTCATGGATAAAATCATAGGGGCTCTCCACCATGAGAGGCACGGACTGGAGTATCTTTCCGTTCGTGGAATCAACCATCCCAGGTATTCCAATTCCAACACCAACCAATGGGATTCCTCTTTTTTCCGCCGCACATGAAACAAGCTCAAAAGCCTTGAAAAAAACACCCGTACAGCCCAGCTTTTCATAAAGTCCAAAATCAATGGTTTCCTGCCATTGGAACAAGACCACTCCGTTCAAGTCCAGTAGGCAACACACAAATCGCTCGGAATTTATTTCTATCCCTCCAACGCAGGCGTAGTTTCCATTTATCTTTAGGAATATAGGGCGACGGCCACCTTGCGTGGCGGAATCCCCATAAGAGGCTTCTTCCACAATCCCTGTTTCCACAAATTTGGAGATTATTTTTGAAACCGTTGACTTGTCAAGTCCAAGTTCCTTCGCAACTTTTATTCTGCTTGCGTCCTTGTGCTGCCATATGAACCTAAGGACACGAAACATGTTCACATCTGCCACAGGATTAGATTGTTTCATTGTTCAACAATCTTAACTTTGTTTTTGTTTTTTTGCAACGGATTCTATACACAGAATGTATAAAAGCGTATACTTCCACTATGAAACGAGTAGTTGTTGTTACAGGTGCAAGTACCGGAATGGGGGCGGAATTCGCAAAGCAATTAGCGGAATCCCGCAAAGTAGATGAAATATGGATTATAGCACGCAGAAAGAACATGCTTGAGCAGCTAGCAAAAGAGCTTGCCACAAAGACTTCGGCTGCCATAAAAATCATCGCAGAACCGATTTGCGGCACAACCGCCTATCAACAATTTTCAGGTTTGTTTGGGCAAGATGACCTTGTGATAGACACCTTGGTGAACAACGCCGGCTTTGGAACGTACGGACCTTTTGCAGAAACTCCAGTTCAACCACAATTGGACATGATAGACTTGAACGTAAACGCCCTGACAGGAATTTGTGCTTCGGCACTGCCACACCTAAAAGAAGGAAGCCGTGTCATAAACGTGGCAAGCCTTGCAGCCTACGCTCCTTTGGGCAATTTTGCAGTTTATGCGGCAACAAAATCCTTTGTCTTGAGTTTTACCACAGCCTTGGCGGCAGAGCTTGCAGACAAAGGAATAAAAGTCATGGCCGTTTGTCCAGGTCCTGTCGCCACGGAATTTGCAAAGGTCGCATCAAACGGGGCAAGACAAGAGGTAACAGGCGGAAAACCTGCGGACAAAGTTGTACGCCACGCCCTAAAAAAACTGGACAAAGGAAACAAGGTCGCTATCATGGCATTAAAATGGAAGCTGAAGGCATTTCTGAGCAGGTTCATAAGTCAGTATTCATTTGCAAGACATACATACCTGCACGAAAAACGCCCTTACAATCATCCTCAACAAAACAACTGAATTTTGGAACATTATTCCAATGAATCTTGCGGGATTTCAACAGGATATTCCTGCGTAAAGCATCCTTTGCAATAGCCAAAATTAGCAGGATTCACATCATGCAAGGCGTCCAACATTCCGTCCAAAGAAAGGAAGGCAAGCGAATCCGCACCAATTTCCTTGCAAATTTCGTCGGCGTTGCATTTTGTGGAAATCAGTTCGTTTTCGCACGGCATATTGATTCCAAAATGGCATGTAAACCTTATGGGCGGAGATGACACCCTAAAATGTACTTCCTTTGCACCTGCACGCCGCAAAAGCCTTACAATACGGCGGCTGGTTGTTCCGCTAACAATCGAATCGTCTATCACCACAACCTTTTTACCTTTCACATCACTTTTCAATGCGTTCAACTTTACAAAAACCAGATTCTCTCTTTCTTCCTGGGTGGAAACGATAACCGTTCGTCCTATGTAGTTGTTCCTTACGATTCCCGTAGCAAAAGGAATGCCGGACGCCTTTGAAAAACCAAGCGCAGCTCCAAGTCCGGCTTCCGGAACACCTATGACCACGTCGGCTTCAACAGGATTTTCCTGCGCCAAAACCGCACCCATCCTAAGCCTTGCCTCGTGAACGGCTATCCCGTCAATAACGGAATCCGGGCGAGAAAAATAAACATACTCAAAAACGCAGGTTTGCTTGGAAATCTTTTCTTCAAACATAAAGGAAAGAACACCGTCCTCATTTATTATCACTATTTCCCCCGGGTGTATGGCACGTACGAACACACCGCCTACAGCGTCAACCGCGCAACTTTCGCTTGCAAGAATCCATCCGTTGTCCATCTTCCCAAGACACAAAGGGCGAATTCCGTTGGAATCCCTTGCCCCAATCAAGCAACTTTCTGTCATAACCGCTAAGGCAAAAGAACCCTTTATCGTCTGGATGGCATCAACAAGGGCTCTTTCCAAACCTTTTTTGTAATTCTTGGCAATCAGTTTAGCAACAACTTCCGTGTCACTAGAAGAAACAAAAGTACAACCATTTTCTTCCAAAGAATTTCTAAGCTGCTTGTAATTCACAAGTTGACCATTGTGTGCAACAGCAACTCCACCCAACTTGAATTGGCTTACAAAAGGCTGGGCGTTTTCTATGCGGTTTTCCCCGGAAGAATACAAAACATGACCCACAGCGATATTACCAATCAAGGAATCTAGTTTAGAAGCCGTAAAAACATCAGACACCAGTCCCAAAGATTTATGAAATCCAATGTGCTTCCCGTCGCTCACGGCAATTCCGGCGCTTTCCTGCCCACGATGCTGCAAGGAATACAACCCATAATACGTCAACTTAGAAGCGTTTATATTGCTTTCTTCCCCTGCACCGGTAAGATAAACCCCAAAAACACCGCACTTGTCGTTCATCTTGTCCAAAGTCATAGCTCCACTCCTGTTCCACCGTTTTCAGTGGCTTGCAGAATAAGTTTTTCACGGAATTCCAACAGTTTTTTTCGTAGTTCCGGGTATTTAATCGCAAGGATTTCCAGCGCAAGATAAGCTGCATTGGCGGCGTTATTTATGCCAACAGTTGCAACGGGAATTTGCTTGGGCATTTGCACTATGGAAAACAATGCGTCCATTCCGGCAAGGCCGTTTGAACAAGCAGAAACACACTCCAAAGGCACGCCTACAACCGGAAGAATCGTCATAGAAGCAATCACTCCAGGTAGATGTGCAGCAAGCCCCGCACCGGCAATAATCACCTCGCAACCGGCGGATTCAACCTTGGCCACAGTCTGCTTTAACAACTCTGCACTGCGATGGGCGGAAAGAATGTAAGCTGAATATTCCACGCCAAATTCCTTTAGAACATTGGCGGCTTTTTTCATTGTGTCTGTGTCTGATTTTGAGCCAAAGAAAATCGCTACTTTCATATGTGTTCCCCTCTAAAACATGGACAAGTATAACATATAGGCTTGTTTGTGCCAATGCTGTTAATATGCTATGGTATAATTATGAAAACATTGCCAAGAGAACCCAAAGGACCAACCTTTTCCCCTACACAAGTTATTTTCGCAGCTTCAAACCAGTGCAACTTAAAATGCGAACACTGCGACGTAAACCGTACCGACATTAAGTTGGATTTGCAGGAAGCAAAGCATTTTCTTTTGTCGTGCAAAGTGGTTGGAAATACGGCTCTGCAATAGAAATTCAGTCCGTAGTAAACCCAAATAAAATTCACGACGACATAGAAGCCTTTCACTCCCTTGCAAAAGAACTGGGCTGCGACCTGTCTTTCAAAACAAACAGAAAAGACGGAACGGGTACAATCACGCTAAAAGGCAACGGTATTTTTTTGCCTGTATACAGAACGCCCAGAACTTTCCCTTGGCAAAATCTTCAAGGATGGAAGGCAAGAAAATGGTTCAAAGAAGATTTCTGCGCAGGTCCAGGAAATGTTCTGTACGTCCATCCAAACGGAAGCATTGCCCCGTGCTGTGGCTTTGCAAACGAAAACAAAGCCTTTCAAATAACAAAAAAGCGGTTGCAAATTTCCCGGCAAAACCACCGACAACTGCACTTTCTGCGGTTTTTTGTGCGACAACATCAAGTTTGAGGGAACGACACCCGTTTTACGCCTTTAAACAAGGGCGTTGTCCATATTGCTCTTTTCTATATCTTTGAAGTATTTTACCGTTCCCACACGAAGTTCGTCCGTGGCATCCTCGTCGCATATAATAATTCCTTTTTTATGCATTTGCAACGCGCTTATCGTCCAGGCGTGGTCAACTCCGCCTTCTACGCAGTGGCGTAACGCGCGCGCTTTGTT
>JAZSMM010000230.1:0-4355 GCA_045535895.1 Treponema sp. | reverse complement strand
GTACTGTGTTTCAGTACATATAATCGTCAAGTCTTCCAGCAGGGTTCCGTCGCTGTCGTAGAAGTGTGCAGTTCTTACTTCCGCTGCTCTGTAGTGAGCAACAAGGTTTACGGTTGTTGTGTCGTCATAAATGTATTCATAAGAACCTTCGGAATAAGATCTCCAAGTGTTCTCGTCCCTCCAATAGCTATAATCAATGATATAACCATCTTTTTCAGGGATAGGAGGAATACGAATACTTCTCCACTCGTTAGAGTCGTAATAATCAGGATAATCAGATTTGTCCAAAACAACAGGGTCAAGTAGCACGTTTCCCTCCTGGTCAAGGAAGTTCACTGTTATTCTAGCAGGCTCATACTCTGGATAGTATTTGTATTCCATGTATTCGTCATCCTCGTCGTCGTTTTCCCATTCACGCCAACGTCCTTCGTAGTTTTCCTTTGCGGGTATTGGACAAACGCTGTCAAGAAACTTGTCGGACAAATAACCGTTTGCGGGGATGTCCACTGTGGTGGAACGAATTATGTTCCCGTATACACATTCATTCGTTTGTGTTTCCTCATTCCACTGCCACACCGGCTCTTTATCATAGAATGTCAAGTCGGCTTTTACCTGTACAAATTCCGGTTCTGCTATGGCTAGAACGTATTTGCCGTCAATTAAAGACTCTTGTGTTGCATTTCCAACAAGTTCCCTTGCAGGAGAAGGTAATTCGCTGCCGTAGTAGCCGTCAGGGGAAAACACTTCCCATCTTCCTGTGAATCTGTAATATTCGGCCTTGTCGCCAAAAATACTTTCCATGTCTGGAATATATACTGGAGTTTGCATATCCTCGTCCACGTTCACAAAAGTTCCCCAAACTTCCATTGCATCTTCTGTACCTGCTTGTACAAAGGAATACTCTGTGTCGGTTTCTGTGTTTTCTGTGCTTTCTTGTACATCGCCGTGGGCTTTAAGAAGGTAGCGTTTTTCCGTACCGGGGACGTTAGAGAAAGGCATGTCAGAATATCCAGACTGGTATATAAGGAAAACCTTTCTTTGTTCCTCGTCATCCCAGTCAAACACTGTGTCAACATAGTCGTTTAACTCAAAATATATAGGTATAGGATCGTTGTAATTACTGTAATTGTAATATGTATTATAGGTATAACCTGCAATTTCTATTCTTGTTATAGCTGATACACCCAGTTTACGACCTGTCAAGTTGGATTCTAAGTATGAGTAGTCTCTCCATCCGGACAACTCATAACTTTTTTTCAACTCAAAGGTCTGTTCCGTTGGATTCTGCCAAGACCAGTTCTCCAAAAGCCATAAATTTCCGTCTGCCCACACCGAGGTGTCGGTTTCCTTTACAGAAGTTACATGGAAATATGTGCCGTACCGCAGCACTTGCACATTAGGATTGTCCGTGAAAACCTGCTGCTGCGTTCTTTTAAGGATTTTGTTTTCTTTGTCAAAAGAAATAACATTTTCGTTTTCTACCTTTTCTATCTTGTATTCACCAAGGCCACCGGTTGCAGTCACGGTAAAATCTTTGACATATAAGATGTTTGATTTCCAGTTTATAGTCACGGTAAAGTTGTATTCTGTATCTTTTTCAACTAAAGGATAAATGCATTTCCATGGGTCGCCATATGGATGCCCATTTGCTGTAGTGCGCATAGTAACACCATTATCTTTATCCAAGATTTGAATTTCATATTGTGGATCAACGCTAAAATCATTGATATTATTTAACAATCTTCCAGTAAACAAGATTCCGTCTTCTGTTGCAGTAGCCGTCAACTGATGCACAATCTCGCTGTTGGCGGTTTCTGTTCCGCCCTTGGCAAGAAGATTCCAGGAACTTCCGTCCCAAATGTATGAGCAGCCGTCCGTCATGTTGAAGTATGCGGAATATAAAGTAGGACTTTCCGGGGCCTCCTCAAAAGAACCCAGCCATTTAAAAGCGTCCGGAGAGTCGCCTGCCGAAGTGTATGTGATGTTGTATGCGTCCACAGAAGTGCTTTCATCCGCTTTTACTTCCACGCTTTTAATCTTGTACGACAACTCCCCTTTCTGTACGCATAGCAGATAGCCGGACTTTGCAGGCACGTCGTAGATTTCATAGCTTCCGTCGTCCCCCACTTTTGCGACATAAGAAGTCCCCGCAATAAAAACGTCAAGCCCCAAAACTCCGTCCGTCTTCCCGTTCAGCGTTACCTTCCCTTTTATGGAACCCGTCGCTGTCAAGCCCAAGACATCCGCCGTGACGGTTTGTGCCGCTTTCACCACCACATTGGTCGTGACCGCTTTTTCCGTGGACGAATTGGAGGAGGCGTAAAGTGTATAGACCCCTTCTGGAACATTTGTAAATGTATATTCTCCTTCTGCGTTCGTAACGTTGCTTTTCGTCACGCTCCTGAAATTTGCGTCCGCCCCGCGTGAACTGTAGTAGTCCGCCGCCAAAAGTCCGTTTGTGGAAACCAGCGTCACCTTTATTCCGGAGTAGTCCGTGACGTTCCCGTTCACATACATGGCCTGCCCCTTGATTGTGCCGCTTGTTATCTTTTCGTCTTTGACGAGGTCGTTTTTGCAGCCTGAAAGGACTGCCAACCCAACCACCACTAGAAGAACAAACCCTGAAATCTTCTTCATAAAATTTCCTCCTTGGAAAAAATGTGTTCGTATTGCACATACCGTTATACGGGTAATTAATACTAACATATCCATTTATAAGTGTAAAGAAAAATATTTTTTACCCTAAAAAGAGTATTTTGTTTTCATGGGTTTCAGAGAAAACTTAAAAGCAGAACTTGAATATCAAGACATAAAGACAAAAGAATTAGCAGAAAAAGCTGGTGTGAATAAACGAACAATTGATCATTATTTGATGTCGAATCCACAAGAACCAAGCGTTACGAATGCGCTGAAGATAGCCCAAGCATTGAATGTTTCTGTTGAATATCTGGTCACAGGCAAAGAAATATTGCATGGAATTCCGTTGACAAAAGAAACAGCAAGGTTTATAAACCAGTACACAAGCTTGTCGTCTGAACAAAAAGAAGTTATTAGAAAAACGGCAGAACTTTTTGCATGCTCAACATAGAATCATTTTTTTTACAATGTGACTTGCCATCAAAAGACCCGCTGCCGACGGAACAAAAGAAATGCTTGCAGGAATCGGTTTGCCTCCGTTTTTTTCTGTTTCTTCTTTCATGTCAACAGTTGTTATGGGCTGTTCTGTGGAAAAAACCACATCTAGTTTTTCAAAGCCACGTTTTTTTAGTTCCCGGCGCATGACACGAGCCAACGGACAAACGCAAGTTTTGGAAATATCCGCCACTTGGAATGCCATTGGGTTCAGTTTGTTGCCTGTTCCCATGGAACTGATAATTGGAATCCCAAGTTGCACGGCTTTTTCCACCAAAAGAATTTTTGCACTTATATTGTCTATGGCGTCGGCAATGTAGTGGCAACCAGAAAAGTCCACGTCGTCAATTGTATCTTTGCCCAAGAACATCTGGTAGCAGTCAACTTGTGCCTTTGGATTGATTGAAAAAATCCTTTGGGCTGCAACTTCCGTTTTTGGTTTTCCGATGGTGTCATAAGTGGCTGTTGCTTGGCGGTTTATGTTGCTTTCCGCAATGCGGTCGCTGTCCAACAAAAGAAACCGTCCAACGCCGGCACGGGCAAGGGCTTCTGCAACATAGGAACCCACTCCGCCCAGACCTATCACCGCTACTTTGCTTTTCCACAACTTTTCCACAGCTTCTTTACCTAAAAGCCTTTCCGTTCTGGAATGACGACCGTCCATCAACGTATCTGTTTTTTGTTCTTGCACTTATTAGATTCCTGTATAAGAATTGGTTGCAAATTCTTCTAGCACAGCAAGTTCTTCTTCAAATGTTTTGATTCCGTCTGCCCAGAAATCTTTTGTTTCTATGTCAAATCCTGCACGGCGGCAAACTTCTTCGCAAGAAAGGCTCCCTGTGTCTTTTAGCAAATTTTGATAGGTTTGGGCAAAGGAACTTCCTTCCTTTTGGTAACGACTATACAAGCCGAGCGCGAACAACAAACCAAAGGCATAGGGGAAGTTGTAAAAGTCCAAGTCCGGACTGTAATAGTGGGTTTTTACAGCCCACATATATTCATGTCGTTCATTAGAAAGTCCGTCTCCGTAGGATTTTTCTTGGGCTTGTGCCATAAGACGACAAAAATCCTGTGCGGAAAGTTCGCCTTTTTCCCTTTCCTCAAAAACAGTGCGTTCAAAGTAAAAACGGCAGAGAATGTCCACAATAATCTGTGCATTGTCTGAAATATCCGTTTCAAGAATCATAAGTGCATCATCAGGTGATGCTGTTTTTAATGCAGCA
>JAZSMM010000056.1:0-5619 GCA_045535895.1 Treponema sp. | reverse complement strand
TATGTTCTTGGACAACGAAACTCCCCACAACGAAATATACTTGCAGTTGCCAAATTATACGCCGACAACAGAAGAAGTCAAAAAATTCGCAGACAATGAGGTTTCCAAAGACAAACTTTACCACACAACTGCCTCTGCAATTATCTGCCTTACACAATGGTTGGAACACTTAAAACAAAATGGTGTTTACGATAATACACGTATTATTATTGTTTCCGACCATGGTAATATTCCAGGAATAAAATATGATAAAAATCCTTTGGAAATAAATGATGAGATAAGGTACATGACAAACGCCTTGCTTTTGGTGAAGGATTTTAATTCCAAAGGAACCCTAACTGTTGACAATTCTTTTATGTGCAATGCAGACGTTCCATATTTAGCCACAAAGGATTTAATTGAAAATCCTGTAAACCCTTACACAGGAAATCCTATTACATCAAAAGAAAACAAAGAAAATGGTTTAATTTTAACATCAAACAGAAAACACCGTGTAAGAGAACACGGCAAAATTAATTTTAATATTACAGATGATGAATGGTTTGTTGTAAAAGACAATATTTTTGACAACAATAATTGGAGTAAATTATATGAATAGTTTTTTGTTATATATTGATCCCGGCACAGGGAGCATGTTGTTTTCCATCTTCATTGGGATAGCAACAACTTTGTATTTTGTATTGAGGGCTGTGTTCATAAAACTTAAATTCGGCTTTTTTTCAAAAAAAGACGAACAATCTGTGTCTTCAACTTCTTCTATTGCAATTTATAACGAAGGCAAACAATATTGTTCTTTGTTTCATCCGATTCTGCGCGAATTTGAAAAAAGACAAGAATCTGTTTTGTACCTTACTTCTTATGAAGACGATTTATACTTAAACAAGGAAAGTGAATATATTAAGTCAGAATTCATTGGAAAGGGGAACAAAGCCTTTGCAAAATTGAATTTTCTTAACTGTGATGTTCTTTTACTAACAACTCCAGGTTTGGACGTATATCAATTAAAGAAAGTAAAAACCGTAAAACATTACAGCCACATTCTACACGCTCCTGTTGATGCTACAAGTTACAGGCTTTTTGGTTTAGATTACTTTGATTCTGTTTTATTAACTGGTGATTATCAGAAAAAAGACATTCAATACTTAGAAAAGCTAAGAAATCTAAAGGAAAAAGAACTTGTCACGGTTGGATGCCCTTATTTGGACGAAGCATTAAAAAACATCGGCAACTATGAACGGTCGCAAGATTTCACGGTTTTAGTTTCACCAACTTGGGGACCCAGCGGATTGTTGACAAGATATGGACAAAACTTGTTGACGGCCTTAGCTGCAACAGGTTGGAAGATAATTGTTCGTCCACATCCACAATCAAAAACATCAGAAGCAGAATTGCTTGAAAAATTAACGGAACAGTTCAAAGAGAACGAAAACATAACTTGGGATTATGAAAAAGACAACATGGTAGCCATGTCCAAATCCAACATAATGATTTCTGATTTTTCTGGCATTATCTACGACTATGCGTTTTTGTTCAACAATCCAATTTTATATGTTGATGTTAAGTTTGACAAAACACCTTATGATTTGGACGACTTACCAGATGAAGCATGGCAATTTGAAACCTTAAAAAAGATTGGTGTTCAAGTAAAAGAAGAAGATTTTGATCAAATAAAAGAAATAATTGAAAAGACAATTGCAAGCACTGAATTACTGGAAAACAGGGAAGGCGCAAAGGAAACCGCTTGGATGTATAGAGGACAATCTGCCTCAAAAGTTGCTGACTTTTTACTGTCCAAGAAAACAAAAACCTAAGTCACTTTTCATGTGTTTGTGGTGTTCCATTTGTCTCTATCTTTATAAACCCTGGTTCCTCAACTCTAACAAGAGGAATACCCAAAGACTTAAACCTCATTTTTGTGATTAAAGAAAAATCTTCAGGTCTTTGGGCTATTGCAAGTTCCGGTTTTATTGCGTTAAGGAATTTTCTACTGTTCGAGGTGTAATGGTCCCCGTGATGCGGAACTTTTAGAACATTGACATGCAGTCTGGAACCGTATTCACTGACAAGTTCTCTTTCACCTTTTTTATACAAATCCCCTGTAAAAAGAATGGAAAAATCTTTATAAGATATTTTCATAACCAAGGAAGAAAGGTTGATTTGTTTTTCCGTCTTGCCCGGAACGTAAAAAACCGTGTCTAAATTTTTCTCTGACAAACAAGGATACAAGACTTCCAAAAGCACTTCCCCAATTTCAAGCACATCTCCTTTTTTCAAGGTGATTCCTTGTATGTTTTTTTCTTGCATCTTTTGCACAAGTTCATTGGAAGAACTTCTGTCGATTAAAGCCCCATTGGAATAAAAATTTTTTATAATAAAATTGTCCATCAAATGCGGAAAAGTTCCCACATGGTCTGCATGAAAATGACTTGCCACAAGATAGTGAATTGTATCAATTTGCAGGGTTTTACTTAAGAAAGTTGTAAAACTTTCTGCGGCTTCTGCATAAAATCCATCTATGACCATCACTTCTTTGTTGGGGAAAATTATTACAATCCCATCCCCTCCAATAAAACTTTCCTGCCCGTCTTCGTCTTCTTCCACTTTTTCCGAAGCAACAAATAAAGGAAAATATATTCGTAGCCAACCTTCCCTGCTAGTCAGGCTATATTTTTCTTCAATGTTTTTTGGTACTGTTGTTGCACAAGAAAACAGGACAAGACTTACGAAAAAACAAAAAACAAGTTTCTTCATGCTTTTATTTTCTCTTTTATAACCTTTGCCAGCGTCTCGCAGGGATTTTTGTCTGGACAATTTAAATCTTTGTTTAGAATTTGTATTTCCGGTAAAAATTCTTTGGGAGCATTTTTTGCTTTCAACAAACATTCTGTGAATTCATAAAAATTACTTGGTTTGTCTCCCGGTGTATATCGTTCATAATCCATGGTAAAACCAACGGATTTTTCATACTCTTCCAAATCATATGGCAAGAATATTATGGGGCGTTCCAAAAGCATATAATCAAAATAGATGGAAGAATAGTCCGTAATAAGAACGTCAAACAAATTTAGGTAGTCCATTACCTCTGGATAACTTTTTGCGGAAAAAAGAACTACGTTGTCCAACGCCAGAAGATTCTTTGGAATATCCTCTTCATAGGCAGGATGAAAGCGAATGTGTATTTTTATTTTATTTTCTGTCAAAAAAGATTGAAGTTTTTCCAAAGAAAAATCATTAAAGGGGAAGAGTCTTACCTTTGCATATTGTCGCCATGTCGGGGCATATAAGACATGGGTAAAACCGTCTTGTGTTTCCGCCAAAGAATTCTTCTGTGAAAAAAGAACTTCCGTTCTAGGTTGTCCTGTAACAAGGATTTTCCTTTTTGGAACACCTATGCAATTTTTTATTACATCCACAAGAAAAGGGGCAGAAGCCAAAGAATAAGAAATATTGGTACGACTCAATAAATAGTATAATTTTTTTATCAACTTGCCGTCTTTTTCCATCAAACCAATGCATTTAAGTGGCGTTCCGTGTCCAAGATGAAACACATTCCGTCTGAATTTCAAGAACAATCCGCCAATTGGAGTGTCCAACCAAGAAACAACCCAAGTCCCAGCTTTAACGGCGATTTTTTTTCCTTCCTTGGTTCTTGTGTCAATAAAATGGCTTCCGTATTTTTTTTCTAAGTCATCTTTCAATAGTTCATCGTTTACAACAAAATAACAGGAAAAGGCAGGTTCGTTCTGTAAAAAATGCAAAAACAAAAACTTTGAGTTTGAATCGAATGTTTTGCAGTGCATAGCAGAAAACACGACAAGATTTTTGTCACGTTTGCAGAACAAAGACAAAAAAGCGTAGGGCAATGAAGAAAGAATGTGCTTTAGACGATTTCCTGTATACCTATGTTTGTTCTTTTCTGCAGAACTTTGCGTTTTCATTTTGCAGTCAAGTCCTTTTTTATCTGTGTTGTGGAAATCTCCGGCGTACGCTCAAGATACACAACCTCGCATGACTCTTTGAGAAAGTCAAACTTTCCCTTCCAGTCGTCCCCTATCACAAACGTGTCCACATGATATTCCTTCACGTCCGTCGCCTTCTGCTCCCAACTTTCTTCCGGTATCACCAAATCAACGTACCTTATCGCCTCCAACAATGCCTTGCGTTTTTCATACTTGAAGTAACATTTCTTCTGCTTCTCCTCCCAGTTGAACTCGTCCGTGGAAAGCGCCACTATCAAATAATCCCCCAACCCCTTCGCCCTCTTCAGCAGGTTTATGTGCCCGTAATGCAACAAATCAAATGTTCCGTATGTTATCACCCTTTTCATTCATATCCTCCAAAGTCAAGTGAAATACACCTGTGCCGGTTGTAGCAGCTCTCTATGTCCTTGGGCAGCTCCATGTAGTTCCCGTACTGCTCCCTCAAAAACAAGTCGTAGTTCTTTGGAACCGGGTAGACCTCCCCTTCAAACTCCAACGTCCCCAACTCCTTTATCGTTGTGTATAGATGCTTTTCCTTGTTGTAGCCCCATGCCCCTGAAAGCGCAAACGCATATTCCGTCTGTTTTTTGTTCTGCTTGACGTGGTAGCTCAACATCCTTTTGTGCAGAAACTTCAACGGAACGGGCAGCGTAAGCACATACATCACGCTTAAAATTATCCGATAAAACATTTTTGAGGGATGTGGCGTGTACCCCATTCTTTTTGCGCATATCCTCTTGAGCAACGGAAACCCCTTCCCATAAAAAAAACGGACCAGTTTGTTTTCCGGCAGGTTGTCATACGGAAAGATGTCTATGGTGAATCCATTGTGCGTCTTGGTGTTCTTCCGGTATTCCTGCACCATTGCCGTTCCGTTCAACCGTATGTGTGCTATCCCGTAGTCCGCGTTTCCTTCTTCTGTTTCGGCTGTTTGCAAAAAATACTCCGCACCTAGGTCTGTCTTGCACACCTCTAGAAACCTCTCGTAGTCAGCCCTCAACATCCCTATATCTATGTCGTCGTCCCATGGTATGAACCCTTTGTGCCGCACTGCCCCTATCAACGTCCCGGCTATCAGAAAATACGGTATGGTATTCTTCTCGCATATCCGCCTTACTTCTCTTAAAACTTTCAACTCCACTAGCTGCATCTTGCGCAACTCTTCTTTGGATATTATATTTTCTACAGCCATAACAAAATAAATTATACAATATCAAGTTAAAAACATAAAGAGTATTTTTGCGACACACCTTTTCATTGACATTTTCAAGAAACCCATTTTATATTAAAGTATCCAGAAGGAGACAGTAAATGAAAAACACATTTTTGGATTATGGTTATTCAAAAGAAGAAATCGAAAATCGTGTAAATGATACTTTTTATGCAATTTTTGAAGGACACAATCGTTTTTATTTTGACGGAATAAACGAAACTGGTTATTTTATGGACACTGGAAACTGCCACGCTCGTACAGAAGGAATGTCTTACGGAATGTTGATGTGTGTTCTTATGGATAAAAAAGAATACTTTGACAAAATGTGGAAATTCTCCATGGATTTTATGTACATGGATGAAGGCTACTTAAAAGGATATTTTGCCTGGTCCGTTGCTCCTGACGGAAAGAAAAATGCATTCGGAC
>JAZSMM010000185.1:0-5073 GCA_045535895.1 Treponema sp. | reverse complement strand
TCCCTTATCTTGCGGCAAAAGACGGTGGCGGTCTTTTCCTGTTCGTCTATGTGGTTTTGGCCCTCACTTTCGGTTTTACGCTACTTATCACAGAAATTGCAATAGGCAGAAAGACGCAAGAAAGCCCTCTGACTGCTTATAAAAAAATAAGTCAAAAATGGGCTTTCCTTGGAGTTCTTTCGTTTATTGTTCCGCTTATAATATACCCTTATTATTGTGTGATAGGTGGATGGGTTATGAAATATATGTTTTCTTACCTTGCCTTTCAAGGGAAGTCCACCATTGGCGACGGTTTTTTCACGGGATTTATCACGTCGCAATGGCAGCCCGTCTTTTATATGTTTTTGTTTGCCGTTTTGTCTTTCTTCATTGTGTACAAAGGTGTTGAACATGGAATTGAACGGTATTCAAAAATTCTTATGCCAATTTTGGTTGTGATTGTGGTTTTTATCGCTGTCTATTCTTTGTTCATAAAGCATACGGATGCGAATGGCGTCACACGCACAGGACTGGAAGGTGCGGCTGTTTATTTTGTTCCGAATTTTGAAGGCTTGACGGTGAAAAAATTCCTTACGATTGTTCTGGATGCAATGGGGCAGCTTTTCTATTCTTTGTCTATTGCCATGGGAATTATGATTACTTACGGGTCTTACATGAAAAAAGATGTAAGCCTTGGCAAGTCCGTAAACCAAATCGAAATCTTTGACACCGGGATTGCCATGCTGGCAGGCATGATGATTGTTCCTGCTGTGTTCGTTTTTTCCGGTAAAGAGGGAATGTCCGCAGGGCCTGGCCTTATGTTCATAACTCTTCCCAAGGTTTTTGATTCCCTTGGTTCTTTTGGCGAATGCATAGGATTGATTTTCTTTGTGATGGTTTTGTTCGCCGCTATTACATCAGCAGTTTCGCTTCTTGAAGCAATCACATCAAGTGTAATGGACAAGTTCAAATGGACCCGCAAAAAAGCTGCTTTGGTAATGGCGGGCGTTTCTTTTGTCATTTCGCTTGTTGTTTGCCTTGGGTACAACGTGTTCTACTTTGACCTTGCCTTCCCCAACGGAACGGTCGGGCAGATTCTGGACGTTTTGGACTACGCAAGCAACAGCATCCTTATGCCGGTGGTGGGGCTTCTTACCTGTATTCTTGTTGGATGGGTTGTCAAGCCTAAAACCACAATCGACGAAATCACTTTGAATGGCGAGAAATTCCCTAGAAAGAATCTTTATGTTGTCATGCTGAAATTCGTTGCCCCTGTTTTGCTGTTTATAATTCTGCTTACAGGATTGGGTGTAATCTGATTTGTATGAAATATCTTTACGAAACTCACCTTCACACTTGTGAGGGGAGTGCTTGTGCGGTTACTTCCGGGGCGGATTATATTCTCCCTTATAGGAATTGTGGTTATAGTGGCATATTTGTTACGGACCATTTTTTTAACGGAAATTCCGTTGTGGAAGCCAACGACAATTCTATAGATTGGAATACCAAGGTGGACTTATATTGCCTTGGTTACGAAACGGCTTTGGCACAAGCTCAAAAGATAAATCAAGAGAACAATGATGGTGTTCCATTCCAAGTTTTTTTTGGAATGGAATTTAATTTTGACGGTGACGAATACTTGGTTTACGGCATAACAAAGGAATGGTTGAAAAAGCATCCCGATTTGCTTGGGTATAGCCATAAAAAATTATTTCAAGAAGTGAATAAAATTGGAGGCTTGATGATTCAAGCCCATCCTTTTAGACTTCGCAGATATATGGACGCAATTCATATTCATCCAAGGGAAGTCCACGGAATAGAAGCCTATAACGCCGGAAATAATCCTCCGGAAAACGTGCTTGCCATGGAATTTGCAAAAATCAATAATTTGCCGGTTACCAGTGGTTCTGATATGCATGATGCCTCGGATTTAGAAAAAACTTTTTCTATGCTAGGCGGAATGGAATTTGATGCACCGCTTGAAGGCATGCAAGATTTTATCTATCGCATAAAATTTGGCAAAGGCAAAGCTCTTAATATCTTAACTTAGAGTCTGGTTGTAAAAGAATCAAAGGAATTTTGCTAAATTGCAGTTTGCACGGATAATAGTTTCTTTGCAATCTTCTTGAAACACCATGATGTTGTTTTTTTGTGTGGAAAAAGGCTGCCAACTTGGAAGTTCCTTCCAATCGGAACTTCTGCTGCAATCAAAGCAGTTGTAAGAATCCAGGCCGTTCACGTTGCCGGTTTTTATAAAATTGCACAGGTAGTTGCACATTTGCCTTGCCACATCGTAGTACGTCCCTGCAAAAGGCCTCCAGCATTTTGCCAAGGTTTCAAAGAAAAACCACAAGTCTGCCGAATGGAAACAGCCGGGCTTGTCCCAACCGGGAATTTTGACGTTGAATTTGTAGAAATAGTTTTGGTTTTTTATGCCGGCGTTTTCAAGGTGTTTCAGCAGTTTTCTTGTTCCAAGTTCTATTGTGTTTATGCATTCTTTGTCTTTGTTGTTCGGCAATGGATAATTAAATTCGTCGCAAGTGTAACCCACAAACAACGGGGGAAAAACAATTTGTTTTTTTTCAGTTTTTTCAAAAATGTCGCCGTCTATGAATTTTCCGTCATTTACGGGAATCCAGGTTGCAGCGGATTTGTGAAATCCTCCCCATTCTTTCCACTTGGAAAAAAGAAAATCGGTGGAAAGATTCCTTGCTTCTTGCAAGGTTTTTACTCCGCAAAACGCAAAAAACTCCTGTCCAATCTTTTCGGCAGTGGCAAGAGTCCTTAGGGGAAAAACATCTTCAAAAGGATTAAAAAAGATGCCGCTTTCTATTACGGCTCTTTTGAACAATCCTTTGTTTTTAGGGAACGCAATTTGCTTGAGCACGCTACCGCCACCTGCGGATTGTCCTCCTATTGTGATTTGTTCTGGATTTCCCCCGAAGTTCCTTATGTTTTTGTGAACCCAAACAAGTGCCTGTCGTTGATCCAAAAGCCCGTGGTTCGCAGGTTCGTCGGGATGTTCCGCCGTGATTTCTGGATGGCAGGTGAAGCCGAATAAATTTACACGGTAGTTTATCGTTACGACGACGATTCCCCTGCGGGCAATGCGTTCTCCGTCGAATTCCATTTCCGAGGCATGGCCGACTTGCCATGCACCTCCGTAAATCCAAAAATAAACTGGAAGATTTTCTTGTATGGTTTTTGCGGGTGTCCATATGTTAAGGTAAAGACAGTCCTCGTTCACCTGTAGCGTTGTGTCTACGCTCCATTCCTTTGCATACAAATCGTTTTCTTTTGGGTTTTCTTCTGGAACAGGCTGAACGGGTGCAGGTGAAAATTTAAAGCATTGCCTAGTTCCTTCCCACTTTTTTGGTTCCTGGGGAGGAGCCCACCTTAGGTTGCCCACAGGGGCTGCGGCAAACGGAATGCCTTTGAATACGGTTATACGAGGGTCACAGGCAGGTAAACCTTCTACTATTCCTTGTTCCGTACGAGTTGTCCTTATCATACTTAAAGTATTGATTGAAACTATTGATTTTGTCAAATATATTGAAGTAATATCGTTTATATATATTCCTTGGTTGGAGGGCAATAAAATGGTGGACGTAAAAGGCAGGTGGGCTTTTATTACTGGAGCAGCAAGGGGAATTGGATACCTTTCTGCAAAGTTTATGGCGGAACAGGGGTGCAATTTGATTTTGCACAGCCGGGATGCAGAACACACAAAAAAAGTTTATGGCGAAGTTTGTTCCATGGGAGTGAAGGCGCATTGCGTGAGTGCAGAACTTTCCGATTTGGACGCTGTAAAAAAAATGCTACAGGAAATCGACTGTCTTGGGGTAGACGTTGATATTGTTTTGAACAATGCGGGAATGCAGATTGCCTATAGGACCGACTATTTTAAGACCCCAGTGGAAGACTATACGGAAAGTTTCAAGATAAACACAATCGCCCCGGCGATGATTTGTTATCATTTTTTGCCCAAGATGATTGAAAGAGGTTTTGGGCGGATTTTGAACACTACCAGTGGAATCCGTCTGGAACCGGAACAGGCAGGATATTCGGCAAGCAAGGCGGCTTTGGACAAAATCACCATAGACTTGGGTTCAAAGGTGAACGGTACGGACGTTATGATTAATCTGACCGATCCAGGTTGGTGCAGAACCGATTTGGGTGGACCTAACGCCCCCAACAGCCCGGAAAGCGCAATTCCCGGTATTGTGGTGGGTGTTTTTGTGGATGACAAACTTTCAGGTAGATATTTGGGAGCTCCTAATTTTGCGGGAATGACCCTTGAACAAGCCGTAAAAAAAGCGGAAACAGAATTCAATTCCCCGTATTGAGCGTAAGTTTTTAAATAAGATATTATGCACCAGGTAACGTGGGCATATTATTTTTTGTAATTTACAAAATCGCTGTTTAGTATGTTTTTCTCTTTTGCTGCGATATGATGAATCATGTCGCAGATTGCTTCTTTTATGTGAGGAGAAATTGTTTCAATATCGTCAATAAGATTTCTGTATTGGCGGAAAAGATTTAATTCCGATGAAAAGTCGTTAGTTTTTTCTTCTTTTTTGCTTTCTTGTACGTTGTCCGAAAGGAGGTATTCTATGGAAACTTGAAGGACTTTTGAAATTCGCAAAGCCGTGTCTGCCCCCGGCATACTGTCACGTTCCAAGCCAAGCCCAATTCCTGCATACGAAATATTAGCTCGTAAAGCCAATTCTTTGCGTGACATACCTTGATACTCTCGTTCTGCTTCTACATTAGACCAAAAACCCATGTAACTATTTTTACTACTATTGTTGTTTTTGTTTGACAAAAATACTACTGTAGTTGTATTATACTACAGTAGTATTTTTATACAGTAGTATTTTACTTTTGTGGAGGAAATTTTATGAAGAAATTTTTAGGGTTTGTTCTTCTAGTGGTGGTTGGGTTGGCAGTCCTTTCAGGTTGCAAAAACGATTCTGTCCCAGACAAAAAGGTGACGAGCGGCACAATCAAGGGGCAGGCCATGTATGTGAACGGGAACGTCACGGACTACTCCGGAATAAAGGTGACGCTGGTTTCCACAAACGGACTTTTGGC
>JAZSMM010000318.1:0-1611 GCA_045535895.1 Treponema sp. | reverse complement strand
CAAGCTGGTTCTTTGTCATTTGAACGCCATCCACAACAGATTGAACATCCGTCGCATTCCTGGCGGAATCAAGCGCACGATCAAAGTTGTCCAAACTTTCCAACAAATCCGAAAGAAGATTTGTATTGGCATAGTCAAAGGCATCTTGTTTTTCACGAATCATCCGTTTGCGGTAGTTGTCAAAGTCTGCAACTTTTCTAATGTACTGGTCTTGGAGTTCCGCATTTTTCTTTTCTAATTCCTCAATTTGCCTTTCCAAATCAACGGAATCGTTTTGGCAACCGCTTTCATCCACCACTTCTTCTGAAGCCGATTGGTCGTCAACTTCAATACCTTCCTCGACCTGCGAGCCACGCAAAACTTCATCTTCTTGAACTTGATTTTCTGTTTCCTGTTTCTTTCCCATCCTTCAAATCCTATTATTCTATTGTTTTATCTTAATTCAAAGATAATAATTCAATCAAAAAAGGTCAACTTTTTCCAATTTTTTTTGAGGATAACGAAAGTTATTTTATGATTCTATAATCCGGGAATTCCAATCCGTCGTTGTCGTGCGACAAAAAAATTTTTACCGAACAATGTTCCAGGCATACATTCTCACAAAAAATTTCGACATCTTGCGCATATGGGGAACACAAATCATCCGGATTAAATTCCAACTCCAACACGCATTCTTGCCCTTCTCCGACAAGCCTAGAGAAAGCACCGTACAATCTCACAAGTTCCCTTGCAACCGGGAAAACGTGTAGCATATTTTTCTCTTCGTATTTTATTTGCAAGAATAAAAGCTGCATTTTCTCTATCTCTTCATGGGGTACAGAGAAAGGATCAAATCCTGTGGACAACGAACAATTGTTACATAACAACCATTCAGAAAAATCGGAAAAGAATTTGGACGGAGGAATCCTCAAGGGCTTCAAAACAGACAAAAACCAAGGGACAGCCCTTCCAGCAGAATAAAAAACGGAACAAGCGAAGGCACATTCAGATGCAATATCAATATCTTTGCCTGAATAGCATGCCGTGGGCAACGATGGATTGGAGAAATCCAGGTCAGGAAAATCTATATGGTTTGGATAACAGGACACAACAAAGTCAAGTCTTTCTCTAAAAAGTTTTATTGTATCGTTTTTTTGCGCCACAACTTCCATCTCAATGCCAAAGACAAGGGAACAACGATTCAAAAGTTCAACACGTCTGGCAAATAATTTTCTGTCTGTCGAAAAATCCAATGCAATTTGAACAGAACAAGAAAGTTTGGATAAAAGAGCACATATTTCCTTGTCAATGACTTGGAATTCTTCAAGGTGAAAAACATAAAAAATATTTGGTGCATCGCAAAGAGCCAAATTCAAGAAAGATAAAAATTTTTTTTTAGTCCCGGTAAGCAATGAATCGTTTACAAAAAGCCGTGTCACACCGGAGTCCACAAGCTCAGACAAACCACATTCAAGTTGCGCTGTATTATAACGAATCTCTTTGCCTTGGAAAGCCATATATAAACCTAAAGCAGCATTATGCCTGCATGGGCACACTGCTCTACCATGTCGTGCGGCCATACGCTAACTTGGGTTTCTCCAATATGAAGTCGGAGGCCCAAGCGGTCTTAGG
>JAZSMM010000316.1:0-11262 GCA_045535895.1 Treponema sp. | reverse complement strand
TATAAACGTGGCTGTCAAAACGTCCTGCTTGTAAAAATGAAGGATTGTAGTCCCTGGAGAGGTCGCCCTTAGTGTAAAAGATGTGTCTGATGTATTTGCACGTCTTCGACCAAAATACGTCAAGTGAGAATGAGTTTCTGCCGAGTTGTCTTTTGAGACTTCTCCCAAGTAAATCCAACCAGAACCGGGATACACAACATCCAAATATTGCCTGTTGTTCATTGTCACAGAACGGGAAGGAACAATTTGTATAGCTTCGTTCATAGAATCTTGCGAGGTTTCATCATCTACAACAGAATCTTCTAATAATATTTGTGAAGGTTCATCATTTTCTACGACAACCAAAGTTTCTGGTTCTTGGATTGGTTCTGGCTCTTGAATCAGTTCTGGCTCTTGAATCAGTTCTGGTTCTTGAATCAGTTCTGGTTCTTGAATCGGTTCTACAGTTTCAGAAGGTTTTACTTCTACAACACTAAGTTCAACAGGTTTTGACGGCAAATCATGGGTAACCGGCTTAAAAAGTTCGTTTTCTTTTGCAGAGGAGCCAAGAGTTTCGTTTTTATCTTCGTCAGAAAGCACGTCCACTTGCATGGACAAAGAGTCTGTCCCAGAATCTCTGGCATGTAAATCTTTTGGGGAAACAATAACGGCATTGCTGTCGTTTTTTTTATCCAACGGTTTTCCTCCAGAAGTTTTGTTCCAATCAGCTGTCACAGAAATATTACCAGAATCTTCATGTCCAAAAAGCCGCCGGGCTTCTTCTTCCGTCAAATCTCTGCCTGGAACAAAAACATCTTTGGAATCCAAATCATTTGTTGGTAAATTTGAATCTTTCCTTTCATCTTGTTTTGGAATTTCCACAACCGGCAAAGGCTCCGTTCTTTCTTCGGATTCTGTTTCTTCTATAACAGGAGATTCATCTGTTGATGCAAGTTCATCCGCCACTGGAGAGGTGGCACAAGAAAAATAAAAACAAAACGCAAGAAACATTGAAAAAAAATAAAATAGTCTTTTCATGGAGCTGCCTCCAAAAGGTCGTTTATCATGCTGTTATTTGCTTGATGAAGTTCATCTAGCAATTTGCTGTTTGGAATGGAAAACCAAGAATCTACATCTTCTTGGGTCCATTCATAGTTTCGAGGTCTCACCAAATAGTAATCATCCGGCAAAGAAGGTTCGTCTGGCAACATCAAAGGTTGCAACAGTGTGTAGTCTTCGTTGAAAGTCACTATACTCTTTTTTTTATCTTTGTTTATGCTTGAAACAAAAACGATGACTAACGCTGCAATAAAAAAAATCAATAAAACAATCAGTGATATTTTTATTAATTTGGAAAAATCAGTTTTCGTCATTGCCTTCATCTCCTGAAGCAGAGTGTTTGACACGCTTAGGTGGACGAGGAGGAATATAGACATCTTCCTCCAAAGAAACATCTTCCTCTACAAAGGGTTCGATATCCGGAAGAGAATTCTCATCTTTTTGGGTTTCATTTTCAAGCCTGATTGTAATGACTTTGCTTACCCCGGATTCTTCCATGGTTACCCCGAGCATTGTTCCCGCCCCGGAGACAGTTTTTTTATTGTGCGTAATAACTATATATTGGCTCACATTTGCAAAATCTCGCAAAGTATGGATAAACCTAAGGACGTTTTGTTCATCCAAAGCAGCGTCTATTTCGTCAAGCAGACAAAAAGGCGATGGACGTACCATATAAGTTGCAAAAAGCAAAGAAACAGCCGTCATGGCTTTTTCACCACCGGAAAGAAGTGCAATATTCTCCAGTTTTTTTCCAGGTGGCTGAGCGAAAATATCTATTCCCGACTCAAGAACATTTTTAGGATCAACAAGCCTTATTTCCGCCCTGCCGCCGCCAAAAAGCCGGCGAAACATGTTGTGAAAATTCTTCTTTATTTTATTATATGTCAAAAGGAACAACTCTGTGGATTCATAGCGGATTTCTTCCGTAATCCTCCTTAAGTCCTCCTTGGCCTTTTGCAAATCTGCAAGTTGGGCGGAAAGAAAATCATAACGTTCTTTTGCTTCTGCAAATTCTTCCGGAGCAGAAAGGTTCACGTTGCCCAAATCTTTCATGGCTTGGCGTGCGACGGAAAGGTTCTCTCTCAATTGCGCTGCCGGCACCGTGATAACAAACATCCTTTCCTCAAATTCCATCAAGTCGCGTGAATGCGTATCACGAAAGTTTTCTTTTATATTTCTTATCTCCGTTTCCGTCGTAGCCAACTCAAGGGTGTATTTTTCTAGCTGGGATTGATATTTAGCCATGTCCGCCGTTTTTTGCTTGACCGTTTCTTTTTTCCCGGAGACATCGCTATTGCGGTTGGAAATATCTTTTTCAAGACCTTCTAGTTCCGCTGTCAAAGCAAATCCTTTATGGTCTATGGAAGCTATCTCTCCTTCTATTTCCAGTACTTGCTCATGTATTTCCTCAAAACGCTTGTTTTCTGCAAAAAGTTCGTTTTCAAGTTCATGCAAAGACGACTCTTGTGAAGAAAGATCCCGACGCAATATACGAATCTGTTCTTCCGCAGCCTGCATTTGGGTTTGCATCTGAACTTTTTGTATGCGAAGGTTTTCCAAAGTAGCACGATACCCGTCAATTTTTCCGACCAAATCGCTGTTCTTTGACTTTAAAGAAGAAATTTTTTCTTTTAACAAGACGGTTTGTCCGTCCAAATCGGCAATATTTCTGTCGATTATGCGTTTTTTTGTGATTATTCCTTCAGGCGCAAGGAATTCATCAATGAACCTAGGAGTGGAGGCGGTGTAGTCTTCCACAGCTTGAGTCAGTTGAAAAGAAAGTTCTTCCATTTCAGAAAAAGCCTGCACTGCATTCTGTGCAAACCGGCTTATTTCAGAAGAAGAAGGGTTTGTCATTGCGGCAAAGTCTACGAATATGTTTTTACGCCCTGAAGATATGGCGGACATCTTGCCAAGCAAGGAGTCGACTTTTTCCTTTGCAGCCGAACAAGAAACAGAAGAATATCCTGCGTCCTTCAGCCTAGAGTCAAGTTCAGTAACGATGTTTTCTGTTATGGATTCCAAATCTTTCTGGCAATCCGCACGTTCCTGTGCAATGGTAGCGATACTGTTTTCGTATTCAGCGGCCAACTTGTCGTTTTCTGTAATCTGTGTTCCGGCAAGAACAATGTTATCTTCAAAGGAATCTATGTTGGAAGAAATCTCGTCCATACGACGGCGAGACTGGTGGAGCCCAACCTCTTGGGCATCTATGTCCTCTCGCAAGGTTTCTATTCTTTCTTCCAAAACATTTTTTCGCCCTTCCAATTGGGAAATTTTTTGTTTTGTCTCCAAATGCCGCTCGTTGAGTTGCTTGGCTTGCTTGTCCTTTTCATTGCGTTCAACGCCAAGACCAAATATCTGTCTTTCCAGAACGACCACACGTTCTTCCATTGCATTGACTTCTTCCATATTTTCCGTCAAAGACGTGTTTATGGCTTCTATCTCGGAACGGGCGGCATCACGTAGTTCTTCCGCTTTTTTTGCCTCCGCAACACGGCGGTCGTAATCCATGCTAAAATTCTTCAACCTCAAAAGTTGTATGTCAAGCTCGCAGTTAAAAATTTCTTCCCTAAGTGAACGGCACTTCACGGCTTTTTCAGCCTGCACCTTCAACAAGTCATAGGAACGCTTGACCTCTCCCAAAACACCTTCAACTTGGCGCATGTTTTCTTCCGTGCGTTCCAGTTTACTTTCCGCTTCCGCACGTTTTTTCTTGAACCTTGTTATTCCGGCGGCTTCCTCAAACAAATAACGTCTGTCTTCCGGCTTGCTGGAAAGGATTTGGTCTATTTTTCCCTGCTCCATGACGGAATAGGCGGCCTTCCCCACTCCGGTATCCCAAAAAAGCTCTCTGACATCCTTTAATTTTACTTGAGTATTGTTTATATAATACTCGCTTTCACCCGAACGATAAAGTCGGCGTTTTATGGTGATTTCACTAACATCCAAAGGCAAAAGACCATTTTCGTTTGCGATTGACAATGTGACTTCCGCCACATTCAATGGTTTTCGGGTTTCCGTGCCGTTGAATATCACATCTTCCATTTTTTCGGCGCGCATGTTCTTTGCGCTTTGTTCACCCAAAACCCATTTGACGGCATCCACGACATTGCTCTTTCCGCAACCGTTCGGACCAAGCAAAGCCGTTATTCCTTCCGAGAATTGTATGCATGTGCGATCAACAAATGATTTGAAACCAAAAATTTCCAGACTTTTAAGGAACACAAAAACCCCTGTTTTCCATTCATAGCATATAACAAAACGGAAACATATATATTGTACCGATTTTAGACAATGGTTTCAATATCAGTGTAATTCATTGTCAGGGCAAACATGTCACAGAAATTTGGAATGTTAAAAATACAAAGAAAAACTTATCGCACCATGCAGTTGAGAAGCGTCTCCCGCGGACAAACCAAGCTCTTTTCCGTATAGCGCAACTTCTATATGGAACGGCGTCAAGTCGATTCCAGCACCGGCAGCCAAATACGGCCCGTTCATGCCAACTCGCAGGGAAATCGTCTTGAAGACAACAACTTCCATACCTGCGGAAAAGGACAACAACGGAGACTTTGAGAAGGCATCTTCATCCTCAAAAAAAGGCAGGAAATCATACAAGTCGGCGTACAAAGACAATGAACTCACAACGCCTTTTGTAAAACCTGTAGGGATATGAAGTGCAACTCCCAAACCTAATTTTCCCTTGTCGAACATAAGGTCAAGATTTCCTTGCGAGGCGGAAAAAGAAATGTCAGAGATTACGCCAATGTCACCCTGAATACCAGCGTAAACGTCATGCCACACGGCACAAAGGCTTATCATGTCCAACACGGTCAACGTGACGGCGGCATCCATTCCAAATGCAACCGTTCCTTTTAGGGGCAGCGAAGAAAAATCAATTTTTTCCAAATCGTTTGGAGTACCGGAATAATCGGTTTCCATGCGACCCAAAAGCTTTGTACCCGTTCCCAAGGACAACCTAAACCCCTTCAAGTCAACAATGGGGATGGCAGAAGAATAGACCATGAAAAGCTCCGCACCGGCGGAAAGGGCGGCCTTGGACAAAGACGGAACATGGGTTTTCCCGTACACACGGTTGAAAATCCCAAAACCCTTGTTGTTGTTTATGCGAGCGAAATTCAACGGCAAAGACATGTCCAAGTCCACAAAAACACCATTGGAAGATGAAACAGAGGACAAAACCTCTGTCAGAATGTCATGCATTATATCGTCGGAGTCTTTTGTTGCGGAAATAATCGAAGGCATGGAAGAAAGCGGACCTCCAAAGTCCATGGACAAAGAAGGCAGCAGTGTTTTTTTGCCAACGGCGGTGAGAGAGGAAGGATTCACCTGCACCATGTACGGAGACAGAAAATCGCAATAATGGAATCCCCCCATGGACAAAGAGCGCACATCGACGGCGAAAGGGGCGGATATGGTTGTCTGGGCAAAAGACGCAAAGGAAAAGAAAAGTGCGGCAGACGCAAGAAGGAAAAACCTTTTCATTGCTGGCCTCCGTTGTCATCAGAGTCTGGTTCCTGTGGGGAGTCTACACCCAAAAAACCGCTGAGGAAATCATCCATGCTGAAACCAAAAATTGATATATCAGAAACATCTTCTTTTCTATTTGGCTTGTCAGCGGCCGTTCCGTTAAGGACGGAAAGGACATCCATCACGATTACCAAGGATTCAATGGACTCAGAAGCAAAACCTTTAGCCGACAAAGAACTTTCGAAAGAGTCCTTGTCGTAGTTGGCGTTCCCCGCCGAAGAAGCAGAAGCACATTCTTTTAGCAAGTCCAATTTTTCTTTTGTTGAGCCGCCATCTTCTGTTTCATTGTTGACCACCGAAACCACTATAGCTGTGGCTGAAAGCATAATAGTGTATGCGTCGGCGTTCTCCAAAACCTCTTCGTCTTCAAGAAGTTTTTTCGCCACCGTCATGTCTACCTGTGTTCCAGAGGAAACCACGGAATCCAACAGCGCGTCAAAGTCAATGTCGCTGTTTTCCTTGTCTTCCAACGCTGTTTGAATGGAAGATGTAACCTCGGACATAGGCAAAACAGCTACGACGGTCGCCGACAAAATGTTCTCCTTTCCCTCCAATGGCAAGTCGTCTATGTCTTCTCTTTGAGCAAGTTCTTCCAACAAAATGGAAATCTGTTTTGGGTCGGAGAAATGCATGTCTATATTTATAGAAATGTCTTCCGTTGTCATGTTTGCCACAACATTGGAAATATCCTTGGAAGAAGAAAACAAAGGCGTGGTAAAAACATCGCAAGAAGCAAAGGCGAACAACACCGCGAAAACAAACAGAGCGAACTCAATCCTCTTCATAACATACCTCGACTTGATTATTGCACGAATGGCACAAAATTTAAAGGGGAAACTGTCTCCTGTTATAAATTTTCGGCACCAGCGGGAATGGGTTTTATCTGTTTAACATAAATCTTACGAAAAAAGACAGAACAAAGGGCAACCGACACAAGCTCCGCTATCGGGAAAGACCACCAAACAATATTTAGCCTACCAGTCCTGGAAAGAAGCCACGCCACAGGCAAAAGAACCACCAGCTGCCGTGCAACGGACACAACCAAACTCATCACGCCGTTCCCAAGAGCCTGGAATGTGGAACCGGTTATTATGCAGTAACCTGCAAAAAGAAAGCTGATGCTGATTAAACGCAGAGCAGGCACTCCAATCAAAACCATGTCTTGCGAGGCATTGAACAACGACAATAGTTGAACCGGGAAAAACTGGAACACTAAAAAACCAACAGCCATGACTGTCGTGGCATACAACACGCACAGTCTTATTGTCTTTAGAATCCTACTGCGATTTTTTGCACCATAGTTATAGGATATAATCGGAATCATCCCGTTGTTAAGCCCAAAAACAGGCATAAAAATAAAACTTTGCAATTTGAAGTAAACACCAAAAACAGCTGTCGCAGTTGAGGTGAAAGACATCAAAATCGTGTTGAGTCCAAAAGTCATCACAGAAGATATGGAAGCCATTATTATGGAAGGCACGCCGACAGAATAAATACTACGGACAGTTTGCAAATGAAGTTTCAGGTTTTTCAATTGGAATTCAATCTCGTTGTTTTTCTTTAGGTTGAAGTAGACGGAAAGAAACATCCCTAAAATTTGACCAATTACAGTAGCCAAGGCAGCCCCTGTGACACCCATTGCAGGGAACCCAAGAAAACCAAAAATCAAAATCGGGTCAAGGATTATGTTCGTTACAGCCCCCAATCCTTGCGTAAACATTGTATACAAGGTTTTCCCTGTTCCTTGGAGCAATCTATCCAATGTGATTTGCACAAACAAACCGAAACTAAAAATAGAAATTATATACATATATTGACAGCCGAATTCTATAATTTCAAGATTGTCAGTTTGAGCCTCAAAAAAGAACCTAGTAAAGAACACACCAAAAACAGCAAAAGCTGCGTAACTAGCAACTGCCAAAGTCACGGCATTCATCGCAATTCGATTTACAGCGGGAAAATCCTTTCGGCCAAGGTTCATGGAAAGCATTGCATTTACGCCCACTCCAGTGCCAGTAGCTACAGCAATCATCAGGTTCTGTATGGGAAAGGCAAGTGAAACAGCAGTAAGAGCTGCCTCCCCGATTCTGGAAACAAATATGCTGTCAACGACATTGTACATAGCCGTCACCAACATGGAGACTACCATGGGCAATGACATTGTAATTATCAACTTGTTTACAGGCATTACACCCATTTTGTTTTCTGTTTTTTGTTCGGACACGACATGCTCCAAAACGCTAGTATTTTCTACTATTTTACATTGAAATGCAATGTCAAGTAAATAGCATTACAAATCATAAAAACATCTTGTCATTGAGATTTCATAACCAACCTTTGTCTTTTTGGGGTCGTACCAAGCGTATCGCATACCATCTATTGCGCCAAACCTTAACTCAACAAAAATATTGAAAACAAAACCAGAAGGATTCCAGCCACTCCAGGAATTGTTACTGGCTCTGAAAAGACAAGGATTCCTAAAATTGCAGCCGCAGCTGGCTCTACAGAGGAAATGACAGAGGCCTTCCCTCCGTCAACATGCACCAACCCAAAAGTATAAAGTATATAAGGTAGAACGGTTGCTATCATCGCAAACAAAACAACAAATAAAATTATGTTGGAAGATTGAATTGAAACGGAAAAAATCAACGGCAAATCTGCAAATGGTAAAATTCCTAAACAGGCGAAGAAAAAAGTCCATAACGTGACGGCAAGAGAAGAATAACCTTTGCACAAGGCGTATCGACCAAAAATTGTATACAAGGCATAACCAAAACCTGCTCCAAGACCTGTAAAAATCGCCGTGACAGAAACCTTGTTGTCGCCACCACCATCCAAGGAGACAAGAACACAACCTACAAATGCAAAAGCCGCAGCAAGAATTTTACGAAAAGTAATTTTTTCCTTAAAAAGAAAAAGAGACAAAAGCATAACGATTGAAGGAGCTGTATACAACAAAACCGCCGCTACAGAAAGAGATGTAAGCGTAATCGTTTTGAAATAACAAAAATTGAAAAAAATAATGCTTGCAATTCCAGTTCCAAAAAAACACCACAAGTCTTTGAATCGAACATAAAAAACGCTACGGTCAAATACAAGGCAAAAAATTGACAGAATGATTGAAGTACAAAAAATACGCAAGGCAACAATATTCATAGTCGCAAGCCCAAGGGCATTTAGTTTGCGGACAAAAAGCCCCATGGTTCCCCACATTATTCCTGCAAGGAGGATGCAAAGCGGCGCTGTTTTTTTTGCAAAATCAATTTTGTCATCTTGGCTGTCGTCTAGGGAACAAAGGGTATTCACCGAATCAACTCCCTTCCCTTTGGAACAAAACAAGGCAGGTTCAACAGTTTTCTTTTGAAACTCAAAGACCTTATCCTGTTTTGGATTTTTTCTACAGTTTCCTTTTCAATTGATTCGATGTTTCCAAGGCACACTTTTTTCAAGTCATCATAACTAAAACCCAAGTTATCCTCGTCAGTTTTACCGCTCATCCCGTCAGCAGGAGCTTTTACGCACAAATATTCTGGCAAACCCAAATCAAGGCCAAGTTGAACAACTTCATCTACAAACAAATACGCCAGAGGCGCAAAGTCCCCTGCTCCATCACCCCACAAAGTAAAGTACCCGGCAATGCGTTCGCTCAAGTTTCCGTTGCAAGAAACTCTTGCGTTTCCGTTTAGGGCAGCAATTCCGTACAAAACTGACATGCGTAGTCTTGAAGGCATATTTGTTTTGTATTGATTATTAAAAGCGGCAGGTTTTGTCTGCAATAGAATTTCTTGCGTGATTCCTTCAAATGCTTTTTGTATGTTGATTGTATAATGCTCAATTCCCAAAAAATCGCATAGTTTTTTTGAGTCTTCAATATCAGGTTGAACACCATTTGGCATCATAACGCCAACCACACGTTCTTTTCCCAAAGCGGCACAGCACAAGGAGGCCACAACGGAAGAATCTTTTCCCCCAGAAATCCCGACAACCGCCTTAGTGTTTGCGCTTCCATTTGCAGCGAAATATTCCTGCACCCATTTTATTGCTTGTTCTTTTATTGTCATAAGGCAATCTTACAACAAATAAACAAAAAATAGTAGAGTTTATAAGAATTAAAAGGCGTGGTTTTCCCCGCATAGCGATGTCGGCAAACGATAACGTGCACGATGTTTTGTTCCCTAAAGCATGTCAAAGGGGAACAAGCCACCGTTTAAAATATGATTCCAACCATTCATCCTCAGGAAAATCGCAAAAACACTACTTCCTTCTATTTTTTATTTTTATAGGCATATCCAAAATTAATTGGAGGAGAAGTGACAGAGATATATTCAAAAATATCCTGACTTTCGTTTTTTAATCCATGAATATCACCATCTGCAAAACGAACTACATCACCTTGTTCAAAAATCTGCTCTTTTTCATCTGCAAGAAGCAAGATTCCAGTTCCTTTTGTCGCTATCCAAATCTGCTCTGAAGATTGGTGAGCATGACGAGGTTGTTCTGAACCACATTGAACAATTACTTTTGTAATCGTAACTCGTTCAGATTTACTGTTTTCTGGATTCAAAAGTTGAAAAGACTCAACTCCAGGATTACTTAAAACTTTAATTTCTGATTTTTTGATGAATTCCATAAGTTATTCTCCTCTCCTATTCTATAAAGAATTAATTGTTTTTGCAGAACTTACCCAAAAATCCTATTCAACAATCTTTCCCATATTATATTTTCCCGCTGTTGTTTTGTAAACAATGGTTTTTCATCATCTTCTACTTTCATAGCCACCTTTCAATTGACAAATAGCCATTTGCAAAATATATTATTTGTGAGGTGTAGTAATTTTGATAAATAATATTTCTGTTGCAGAAGCAAAAAATAAACTTCCATATTTTATTCATCTGACAGAACAAAATGGGCCTGTAGTGATTTCTCGCCGAAACAAAGATGTTGCCGTTTTAATTTCAAAAAAGGAATACGAAGATTTAGTTCAAAAAGCAAAATCAAATTCAATTCTGGCACGAGCTGAAAACTTTAGGAACCAAAACAAAAACTTATTCTCAAACCAAGACATCGACAATATTTTTTCTGCTGCAAAGGAAGACTATTTACACGAACAAAGTTCCCAAAAAAATATTTTTGATGGAGTTCTTGAATGATTCAAAACTTTCATTATTTGCTAGACTCAAATATTATTTCCGAAATCATAAAACCAAACCCAAATTTTTCCGTAATAAAAAAACTTGCGGAACATTCTGGAGATTGCGCCATTTGCTCAACAACATGGCATGAACTAATTTTTGGTGTAGAACAACTTGAACAAGGTTTGCGAAAAACAGAAATAAACAAATTCATACAAGATGATGTAAAAGATTCCTTCGAAATTCTCCCCTATACAAAAGACTCCGCCGAAATTCAGGGACAAATCCGAGCACAATTAAAAACAAAAGGATTTTCAGTCCCTTTTGCAGATTCCCAAATCGCTTCAATCGCCATTGCCAACAACATGATTTTAGTCACCCGCAACACCAAAGATTTTGCTCAAATCCGCATTGTTTCAAATTTGATGCTAGAAAACTGGTGGGAAGAATAAAAAAAATCTCGTCCCTATCGCAACGGTCTAAAAAGAATTCTACTTTTTTCGCCCCAAACAGTATCTGCTTCTTTTAAAAAGGAAAA
>JAZSMM010000346.1:0-3298 GCA_045535895.1 Treponema sp. | reverse complement strand
TACGATCCGACTTACTTCCTACATGGACCCGACCATGCTGCGCAGTTTGTCCGATACAACAGTGGGGAATTTTGGCGGCGTTGGGCTTTCCATATCAAAGGCGGTGGAATCCACGGCGGAAAAACCCGCATATGTGGAGGTTGCCTCTCCCATAGAAGGTACGCCCGGTCACAGGGCAGGCATACAAGCCGGAGACTTGATTATATCTATCAACGGAACACCAACTCCGGACATAACCATGGACGAAGTTCTTTCCCTGTTGCGAGGTGAAGTCGGCACTAGCGTTGACCTTGTGATTCGCAGAGGCAAGACCATGGAATTCCCTGTCACGTTGACAAGGGCCTTGATTGAAGTTCCTACCGTAAAACATGGCATGATTGGCGACACAGGTTATCTTAGGATAATAGAATTCACTCCACAAACTCCAGAAAGAGTGCAAGAAGCTCTGGATTCTTTTATCGGTTCTGGCTTTAAAGGTTTAATCATAGACTTGCGTAGCAATCCGGGCGGATTGATTACAAGCGTGGTGGAAGTAGCGGACAAATTCATTGATTCAGGACCAATAGTTTCTACAAAAAGTCGGTTGCCCTATGAAAATTCCATGTACACGGCCTCACAGCGAAAGACGACCATGCCAAAAGGGATACCAATCGTAGTGCTCATAGACCGAGGTTCCGCCAGTGCTTCAGAAATTCTTGCAGGCGCTCTAAAGGACAACCACCTTGCCTATCTTGTCGGCGACAGAACTTACGGAAAAGGTTCCGTGCAAAGTCCAGTCCCGTTGCCCAATTCCGATGGAATCAAACTTACAATCGCACGCTATTACACACCCAGCGACACAAACATAGACAAAATCGGTATTCCACCAGACATGGAAGTTCTTTTCCCCGAATTCAGTGAAGAAGAAGAAAAAGCATATGTGGATTTGCTGAACTCTGGAATAGTATCTGAAAAAGTTGAGGAAAAGCCCAACATGACGGAAAGTGACATTGCAAAACTTGCAAGGCAACTTGCGAAGGACTATCCGTTGGAACAAAGAGTTCTGCGGCGCATAATCCGTATGGAATGCGACAAAACCAGAGAACCTAGACTTTATGACCTTGACTTTGACATTCAATTGAATGCAGCTCTTGAGGTTATAAAAGACAAGAATTTCAATTCATTAATAAAAAACGCCAAAACTCTGAAAGAACTTCAGCAGGAATCTACTGCCAAAGATATTTCAGCGGACAAAGATTGATATGAGGCAATTTGTTTCTGCGACACCGCCTTCATCGGACGGAAGATTGGTTGTACAAGGAAAGGATTTTCGGTATTTACGACAAGTCCTGCGGCTGCAATGCGGTCAAGTTGTCAACGTCCGGCTTCCTTCTGGGGAATTAAAAAAAATGGTTGTGGAACAAATTCTTGGCTCTAAACTCATGCTTTGCAACACAAACCAATCTTTTTCCGCTGGCAAAGACGCAGAAACGGGCGTAAAGGCAGAAACAATAGAAAATTCATGTTTTTTTTCCGCCAACATATGGTTGTTCCAATTTTTGCCAAAGCCACAAACAATGGACTTAATAGTACGGCAAGCCACAGAAACAGGCGTTTCAGTAATCGTCCCAGTGGAGTCAAGCCGTTCCCAACAAAACGGTTCGGCAAACCGCAAATCACGCTGGGAAAGGATAATACGAGAGGCACGTCAACAAAGCGGCTCGCCTGAAGCAACCAAAATAATGTCCCCCGTTCCCCTTTCGCAAGCCTTGGACATATGGGAGCAAAACAAAGGACAAAATCCGTGTGCAATTCTTTTGACAGAAGAGAACAAGGAATACAAGAGCATGCATTCTGTAATTGGCGAAGCGAATGCATCTTTATCCAGTTTATCCGCAGTGGCACTTGCCGTAGGATGTGAAGGCGGAATTGCACCAAACGAGATGGAACAACTGAAAGATGCCGCCTTTCGGGCAGTCCATTTTGAGACAAACATACTCAGGGTTGACACCGCCGCATTGTATGGCTTGGCGGTTTTGCGAACTTTATTGACGGAGCAAAAGACATGGCAATTGAAAGAATTAACTTGCTGAAAATTCCTGTGGACATCCTTTCCCCTGGCAACATGGAAGAAGAAATACTTGCCCTGCTACAAAAACCGGGGACAAAACAAATTATTTTTCTTTCTGTCTGGGACTTGTTGAAAGCACGGCGCAACGACAAATTTGCAGAATGCGTTCGCAATGCGGATCTTGTTCTGCCTGTTTCAAAAAGCATAATACGCGGAGCTTCCTTTTTAAAACTTCATGTTCCGGTTAGATACAACCCTTTTGCGACAATCATTTCTTTTCTTTCCATACTGGACTCCCACTATAAAACCCTATACCTTTTTGGCGGAAGAAAAAAAACGCTTGCGCAAGCAGAAAAAAACGTGCGCGCAACTTTTCCTAATTTGCGTGTCATCGGCCGCTATGTAGGATATTATCCAAAACCACTAGAACAAGATATTGTGTCTGCAATCTATAAGTCGTCCCCTTCGTTGGTTTTGCTTAGCAACGGAGTTCCAGAAAAAAATACATGGGCCTTCAACAGACGAAACAGATTTTCGTCTAGTACATTTGTTTATCACGGAGAAATAATGGACATATTTGCCAAAAGAACAAAACACATTTCCGCAAAAACCTTTGACAAAGGACTAGAGATCTGGGCAGAAATCTTTCACAATCCTTTCAAACTGTTTTATATTTTCCCATTCATGTGGTACAAAATGTTATTGCTTTGTTATAAAATTACAAAACGGTCTTAATCATTTAATTGAGCCAAGGGAGGGGAGGCCTTTGACTAAAAAAGTTTTTGTATTCTCGTTGGACAACTATGTCCGCAGACTGTTTCAAACGGATTTTTTTGAAGTCCATTTTTTCAGTTATTTTGAGAACCTTTACAAAGGACTTGAATACTCCCCACCTTCCATCCTAATTTTGGACTATAAACTTGTAATAAGAATCGGACCAGACAACATTCAAAAAATATGCAAAAACCTGAAATGCTCCCATATTTTTCTGATTGGCGATGAAAGTTGTTCCTACTTCTTTTCATTGTTCTGCGAATTAGGCATAAAAAACCATATAACAACTCCATGCAACAAGGAAAACCTCATCCAAAAAATTATTTCTTTGTTGCAGGACAAAGAAGATATATCTTGGTGCAACCTGTTCGACCTGCCTGAAGACTCGGAACTGGCAAATTTGTTGGGGCAAGCGGCTTCTATGAAACATCTCAAGCAAAAAATATACAACATAGGAAGAACAGACAATTCAAT
>JAZSMM010000349.1:0-7091 GCA_045535895.1 Treponema sp. | reverse complement strand
GTTACGAACAACGGATTTGTGTACGGGATAATTGAGTACACAAACGAGATAACAACGGCAAAGCAATATCTAGACAAGATAGCCTCTTTTGATGACGTACAAAAAACGGTGGAAGAAAAATCCAAAAAAATCGCTTCTTCCAAAGGAGCGGAAAAAGCACAGGCCATAGACGACTTGTTGGAAGCGTTGCCGGAAACACATAGATATTTGGCAATGGAACTGGCCATGCAAGTACCCGACCTTGACCCAGACAACACAACAGGCTTGCTAGGGAAATACGAAATGCTTGTCGCATATTCAAACGCCGTGGAAAAATTGGGAGAAGGAGATTTTATAGGCGCAATCCAAGAACTTATAGATCCGATAGACAACGGCAACATGACTGCACAACAAATCCAGGAGCTTTATTTTAACGCAGCGTTCTTTTACAGCAAAATGGGAGACTCTTACGTCAACGAAGTGATAGACTATCTTAAAAAAGCATATGAAGTCGCACCAGACTCAGAGGCCGCCAAACTTTCAATCAAACCTGCACTCGACATGTTCTTGCAGGCAACAGAAAACACAGCACAATGATGAATGACTCAAGCGGGAACATGACGGTACTGCTGGTTACAGTGGCAGCATTGATTGTCCTTTCAATGATTTTTTCCTCGTCTGAAAGCGCATTCCTTTCAATAAACAAATTGCGAATCCGTTTTCTACGAATGAAAAAAGACAAACGTGCCATAAAGGCAGGTCGATTGCTTGACAAAAAGGAACAGATGCTGAACACCATTCTTGTGGGAAACAACATTGTGAACATTGCCATAACGTCGTTGCTCACTTCCCTTGCTCTTCAGCTTTTTGGACAGAGCGGAGTCGGAATTGCTACGCTTGTGGCAACAGTGCTACTTCTTATATTCGGAGAAATAACACCAAAGACAGTCGGTTCCCGGCATCCGGAACCTATCGCCTTTCTTTTCAGCACTTTGATTTCTTTTGCGATGAAATTATTTTCGCCTGTTGTCTTCGTCTTCACATGGATTTCCAGGGGGATAACAAAACTCATGGGAATAAAAGTCGGAACAAAGGATGTCACTTTCACAGAGGAGGAAATAAAAAACTTCATCGACGTGGGAGAAGAAGAAGGTGTCCTGGAAGAAAACGAAAAAAAAATGATGCACAAAGTATTCAAATTCACGGACTTGGCAGCCCATGAGGTTATGACACCACGAACAAGGATAACGGCCGTTCCTTCCACAGCAGGATACCATGACATACTGGAACTTTCCCAACGCACCCGATTGTCAAGGTTTCCTGTTTACAAGGACGACATAGACGACATAATCGGAATACTGTACGTGAAGGACTTGCTTTTTTACAGCGGCAAGCCAGAAAATTTTTCCGTGCGAGAGATAATGAGGCCGCCTCTCTTTGTCGTGGGAACGAAAAAAATGTCGTCCATTCAGCAAATGCTGCGTGAAAACAAACAAAGTCTTGCTGTCGTGATAGACGAATACTCAGGAACGGACGGCATCCTTAGCATAGAAGACATAACAAAAGAGATTTTTGGAACGATAAGCGACGAATCTTACACGCAAAGCGTACCGGACTCTATAAATTTTTCTTCCGGGGAAATCTTGCTTGATGGAACTACAAGGCTGACAGACCTTTCGGAAAAACTGGGAATTCCGCTGCACTCAGAATTCTATGAAACAGTCGCAGGGTTTGTAACGGAGCGGCTAGACAAAATCCCTGAGTCGGGGGATGCAATAACAGAAAACGGTTTTGTTTTCACGGTAAAAGAAGCGGACAAAACCCATGCAAAACAAATCCTTGTTCGCAAGGAGAACCTGCAATGAATATTATAGCGACAGCAATTCTTCTTGTGGCTTTGGTCGCCATGTCTGCCTTTTTCTCTTCTTCCGAGACGGCGTTTTTGTCCTTGTCCAAGGTGGACGTAAAACAGATGTTGAAGGCAAAAATTCCCGGAGCGAAACGGGTAGCCGCATTAAAGGCGGATATGGACAGACTGCTTACGACCATCCTCATAGGGAATAATTTCGTGAACAACTTGGCTTCATCTGCAGCCACGGCACTGGCCGTTTCATTGTTTGGACAAAAAGGCGTGGGCTTTGCCACCATAGTTATGACGGTGACAATAATTTTGTTCGGGGAAATTCTCCCCAAAACAATTGCCGCGTATAATTCCACTGCAATGGCAAAAAAAGCATCGTTTCCGCTGGGGATGTTGCAAAAACTGATGTTTCCCATTGTATGGACTTTCGCCTTGATAACCAAGGGCGTGGGTTCTTTGGTGGACAAAATTTGGAAGTCCAACACGCCTTTGGTCACCGAGGAAGAACTTAAAACACTAATAGATCTTGGGAATGCAGAGGGAACTCTTGAGAACAACGAGCGTGACTTATTGTACAAAATATTTGAATTCACGGACCTGCGTGTGAGGGACATCACTCGTCATCGTTCCTTTGTGCAGGTGGTTCCGGCGGAATCAAGTTATGCAGAAGCCGCAAAAATCTTCAGCAAAAGCGGGTATTCAAGACTTCCTGTGTATTGCGACAATGGCTACGGGACGAAAGACGAATATATAGGGTTGCTGCATTACAAAACACTGCTCTTTTTTCACGGCGACAAACAAGAAAAAAACTTTGCGAAACGCCACATGCGCAACATCCTTTTTGTGCCGGAAACAAAAACAGCGGTGTCGCTTTTGCATACATTTAAATCCGAAAAAGCAAGTTTTGCCGCCGTTGTAGACGAGCACGGAACTACTGCGGGGATTGTGACAATGGACGACGTGCTGAACGCAGTAATGGGAAGGATAACAGACGAATACGCCAAATACACTCCACCGGAAAAGCGCATAAAAATTATATCTTCAACCGACTTTCTTTTGCCCGGGGACTTGCGCCTTTCAGACGTAAATGAAATATTCCAATTGAAGTGCGAGTCAGAAGAATTTGACACCTTGGGCGGATGGATTTTGGAGCAGTTTGGATATCTACCGTCCACAGGAGAAGTCCTGCGGCAAAAGCCTTGCTTGTGGATGGTGGACGATGTGGCCCACAGGAGAATACAAACAGTAAGAATGAAAATCAACAAATAAAAAATATTTTTTTATATGTAGCATCAGGTGACACACTACCCCTGTTATATTTGTAGCATAACAGGAGGTTGATATGATGTATACATCCACTTTTTCAGAAAACATTGACGTGGGAACAGCTCAGTTCATGTGGGAAAAGAGCAACTTTCAGCAGGATGTGGCGGAACAAATAGAAGCCTACGGAAAGAGGCTCAAGGAGGAGCAATCTTGCAAAGACGTAAACGGCTGCATAACAGCCGCAATTATGTCCACAATCAACCGCTACAAATGGATAGCACGGCAAGAAGTTGACAGCCGGGAAAAGCTGGACTTCATGCTTTGGCTTTTCAACGGAGGGAAACTCAGGGGCGAAAACGAAATTGAAATCCGCCTTGCCGTAGAGGAAAGAAAGGAACAGGCTAAAAAGAATTTCTTCATAAAAAATAGGAGAACTTACAAAACGGCTCAATATAAAAGCGGCTTGATTTGCATATTCATATTCATATTGATGCCCGCATTGATTTCTTTCATATGGGGAGGATCGGCAGGATTAAGCGCCTTTTTGGGATTGGGGGCTGTTCCGTGTTTGCTCTTGTTCAGCGGAGCGTTGGCATTCGCTCTTTACAGCGTGGACAAGGAATATGGGTACGACTCATCCGTAAACCCGAAACAGATTTACGGTTCCAAGGCTGTATGCTTTGCAGACGAGCTCAAGGCATACAAAACCGTGAAATAACTAGGTTTAAAAACAAAACAGGGCTGCCCTTCACGCATCCCTGTTTTGTTTAAGTAATTTATTTTTTCAACAGCTCCGAAGCCGTGGCAACCAAACCCGCCATGCTTTGCAAATCTG
Source organism: Treponema sp. (assembly GCA_045535895.1). Classification (GTDB taxonomy): domain Bacteria; phylum Spirochaetota; class Spirochaetia; order Treponematales; family Treponemataceae; genus Treponema_F. The sequence goes on along the minus strand of JAZSMM010000349.1, from coordinate 3,150 downwards.
ATGGGATGATAATTTTAGTCGCCTGCCCATTGGCTACTTTTTCAAAGGCCTCTAGACTGCGAATTCTTATAAGCGAATCGTCCGCCTGTACCGCTTTGATTTTTGACAAACCTTCTGCAGTGGCATTTTGGACGGCAAGAATTGCTTCCGCCTCTCCTTCCGCCTTGCGTATGGCGGCTTCTTTTTCGGCTTCCGCCTCCAAAATCATTGCGGCTTTTTTTCCTTCCGCAACAAGAATTGCAGACTGTTTTTGGCCTTCTGCAATCAAGATGGATTCCCTGCGTTCCCTTTCAGCCCGCATCTGTTTTTCCATGGCTTCTTGGATTGTCTCCGGAGGAATGATGTTCTTTACCTCCACACGGTTTACCTTGATTCCCCAAGGATCAGTGGCTTCATCCAGGATGCTGCGCATGCGTGTGTTTATGACGTCACGGCTTGTAAGAGTTCCGTCCAACTCCAGTTCTCCGATGATGTTTCGCAAGGTAGTGGCGGAAAGGTTCTCTATGGCGTTCATAGGATTTTCAACGCCATAGGTATACAACTTGGGATCCGTTATTTGAAAGTAAATCACGGTGTCAATCATCATGGTCACGTTGTCTTTTGTTATTACGGGCTGCGGTTGGAAATCCAAGACACGTTCCTTCAATGAAACTTTGTTGGCGACCTTGTCAATAATCGGTATTTTGACATGCAGACCAACGCCCCAAGTCGTAAGGTAACCACCAAGCCGCTCAATTATAAAGGCCTGGGACTGGGGGACAATCCTGATATTCTTGATGATAACAATCAACAAGAAAACAATCAGTGCAATTCCAATGTAAAGCATCATAACAAAACTCCTTTATTCAGCACACGGTTTTACAGTCAATGTGACACCATGCACGCTTTCAACGACACATTCCGTTCCCGCAGGAATTTCTTCTCCGTTGGATGTCTGGGCGCTCCAAATTATTCCGTTCACCTTTACTTCACCTTTGTCGAACTTCGTTATTTCCTTAACGACAAGGGCCGTCTTACCCGCAAGCTCGTCGGTATTTGTCTTTGCCTTTCCAACTTTCAACTTTTTTACTGCAACAGGTCTGGTAAAGACAAGCAGAACCGTGGAAACAACAAGGAAAATCAAAACCTGCCATGCAAAAGGAATGGGCAAGAAAGAAAGAAATATCATCAGCAACGCACCAAGAGCAAACCATATTGTCGCAAGCCCAAAAGTAAATGCTTCTATGACAGTGCAGACTATGGCTACTGCCAACCAAAACCAAGGAAGGTTGTCATATATAAAAGAAATCATAAAAACAGTATAACGCCAAGCAAGAAACAATTGCAAGAATTATTTCTTGCGGATATAATGTTAAAATCAAATTACACAAGGACACACCTGTGAATTTTTCTTTTCTTGGACGTTATTGGTCTTTTTATCTAGTCGGGGCAAAAAACACCATACTTTTGTCGCTGATTGCCGTTGTCCTGGGCACTTGTCTTGGACTTTTGATTGCGTTGTGCAGAATCAGTAAAAACCGTTTTCTGCGTTTTGCAGGTACAGCGTACGTGGAATTCATTCGTGGAACTCCGCTTTTGGTTCAATTGTTCATAATTTATTACGGGCTTCAGGCAATCGGAATCCGTTTTCCGGACATACCGTTTATGTCCAAGCTACTTGGAATAAATTTTTCGGATTTCATGTCCGGCGTTATAACCATGGGCATAAATTCCGCCGCTTATGTATGCGAGATTTTCCGCGGTGGAATCCAATCCATAGACAAAGGACAGACAGAGGCAGGAAGAAGCCTTGGACTTTCTTACGGAAGAACCCTTGCACACATTGTAATTCCACAGGCAATACGCAATGTGCTGCCTTCACTGGGAAATGAATTCGTTGTCGTAATAAAGGAGTCTTCCATTGTTTCCATCATAGGAATTGCGGACTTGATGTACAAAGCCAACACAGTAAGGGGCAACACATTCCAGCCGTTCGAACCTCTCTTGGTGGCGGCTGTGGTTTATTTCCTTATGACATTTCCCCTTTCCAAGTTGCTTGCTCACATAGAGCGAAGGATGAGAACACATGACTGAAAACAACAATACAGCACAACCCATAATCAAGGTGGAAAACCTGACAAAAACTTTCGGTGATTTGAACGTACTAAAAGGAATAACGGAAGACATTTCAAGCGGAGAAGTTGTGGTGATAATCGGTCCTTCCGGTTCCGGAAAAAGTACTTTTCTGCGATGCTTGAACTTGCTAGAAACCCCCACTTCCGGAAAAATCATATTCGACGGACACGAAATCACGGACAGTTCAATTCCTGCACGTAAAAGAGAAAAATTAATCGACGGCTATCGCAGTGAAATGGGAATGGTGTTCCAACACTTCAATTTGTTTCCACACAAGACCGTCATGGAAAATATAACGCTTGCGCCGGTTCTCCTGAAAAAGCAGACAAAGGAACAGGCAGAAAAACTTGCCATGGAACTTTTGGACAGAGTTGGACTTGTGGAAAAGGCGAACGCTTATCCACCTCAACTTTCCGGAGGACAAAAGCAGAGAATCGCCATAGTCCGTTCCTTGGCCATGAAACCAAAAGTCATGTTGTTTGACGAACCGACTTCCGCCTTGGACCCGGAAATGGTAGGTGAAGTTCTGGCCGTAATCCAAAGTCTTGCGAAGGAAGGCATGACGATGGCTGTGGTTACCCACGAGATGAGGTTTGCCCAGGAGGCCGGCACAAGAATATTCTTCATGGACGAGGGAATAATATTGGAAAAAGGCTGTCCAAAAGAAATCTTCGGCAACCCACAGAACCCAAGATTAAAGGATTTTCTGGGCAAGTTGCAACTTTAACAAGCTAAAAACAAAAAGGCGCAAAACTTATTCCGCCGAACAATGTTTCTTTTATTTCAAAGAATTCTGCATCATAACGTTCCGTGCTGCCGGGCAGAGAAACCACAGCGAAAGTTGGCGGAAAGCCGCCCCGTGGTCGGGAACAACTTCCGGGATTAAGAATCAATGTGGCACCGTTTTCTTCTCTACAGACCCGATGGGTGTGGCCAAAGAAAACCATATCGGCATCCGAGGACTCCGCAACAGTCGCCAAAGCGTCTGTCCCAAAGTCCACGCTATGCCTATGCCCATGCAAAGTCGGATGTAGC
>JAZSMM010000038.1:0-4082 GCA_045535895.1 Treponema sp. | reverse complement strand
AGCTGGCTTGTCTCTGTAGAGTTGTCGTTGTCCACGGCCATTACTCTTACGCCCATGGTTTTTTTGTCTTCCGCATAGTTCACGCCCGCAAGGTTGGAAACATTCACCGCATAAGACCAACTGACAGTTCCTGTGGCCTTTGCACCTTGTTCTTTGAGGACTGGAATTTCTTCTGTGACAAGGGAGTTCCCTTGGGCAGACGCACCGTTTTCAAAAATGCCATCGCCATCCATGTCAAATTGCAGCCAAACAGAATCTACGCCTTCGTTGTCTTCCGCAGAACCGGTGATGCGGATTGTTCCGCCCATTATCACGTAATTGTAGTCCTCACCCGTTTGGTCTGCCATGGGGTAGGTTATAGAAACACGTGGCTTGTCGCCGTCCGGGTTGTAGCGTACGTTGGCTTTGTCTGTGATGTAGCCTGTGTTGCCGGCGTTGTCCGTCACTTTGAACCAAATCGGCAGCAAATAGATTCCGCTGTTGGTTGCCGTTTCGTAGCCGGAGTATTTGTCTTTTAGTTCAGTGGTTGCGTTGCTTCCTACGTAGTCGCCCAAGTTGCCCAAAGTGATTGACCACGATGTCGTGTAGAACGATGTCATGTCCTGCCAAAGAAGGCCGGAATCCGTTGGGACTTGAACATTTGCAGGCGGCAGCGCGTACTGCATTGCGGAAATTCCTGAGTTCCCCATCTGTTCGTCCGCCACAAAGCCGTTCACGATGACTTCTCCCGTGACTTCTGTTGTGCTGGCAGGCACGACATTGGATATTGAATTTGGTTGTCCGTTGTCCACTTTCACAACTCTGGAGAATTGACCCGTCATGCCGGAGTTGTCCTGTGCGGTCACGGATATTGTGTACGAATCGCTTGCCAACAAGTCCGCTGCCACATTGCAAAGGAATTTATCTTGAGAGGATTCGTAATTCATTTGGATTTCCGAACTGAAATTCATTTTCACTTTCAAACTGTCTTTGCTGGAAACGGTGTCGTCCGCCGTCACACGGAAAACCAAGTCTCTTTTTGTTCCTCCAAAAACCATGTTGTTCACAACGCTTTCGTAGTTCACGCCGTTGTCGTACGAAACTTCCAATTCAGAGATTGTCGGAGGGTTTGTGTCCAGTTTGAATGCAACGGCTTCATGTATCTTTTCATTGGAAAGATACTGGAGGTATGGTTTTGACAGGCTGTCCTGGCTTGTCCCGTCCATTATGAATGTCGTACCGTCTGTATCCACAACTTTGAAATACGCTGTGTATGCACCGTCGTCGCCAGAAAAGGCATGAGTCCAGTTTCCGCTGTCCAAAGAAAGTTTCGTCCAACTTTCGTCTGTGTCGACAAAAGATTCCCCGTCTTTTACCAGCTGGATGTACATGTTGTTTATGCCGTCGTCGTCTGTTGCAGAACCCAAAAGTTCAAGGCTGCGCAGCGTGGTGGTGCCGTCCGTCTTTACGTTGTTCAATTTTATTACAGGACGGTCTGCGTTTTGGTCCGCCGTGATTACAAGGGTTTTTCCTGTCTCATTGATTGGATTTCCTGCAAGGTCGGAAAAGCGAACTTGTAGAATAAGTTGTGTTCCGTCCAGGGTGGAGTTGGTGTCGTGGTTTGCGTTGACATCATTTGTGAAAACCGTGGTGTCTATTCCATTTATTTGCCAAAGTCCGCCGGAAACTTCTTCAAAGGACAAACCTTGCATTTCAACGTCTGTTCCCTGTGTTCCTATGGTCTGCCAGTTGCCGTCTTTGTCCCTCACGTACAAAGTGGGAAGGATTCCGTTCATGGAATTTGCGTCGCTTACGGAACCGTTTATCGCAATGGTTTTGTTCACCGTGGCGTTTTCACTTGGATATGAATATTGCACTACCGGGGCTGTCACGTCACGGACAAAACTACCCAGCAATACATCCGTACTGGCGTTACCGGCTTTGTCCACAACACGCAGGTATAAATTGTTGCTGCCTTCCGGCAAGCCACTCAAATCTATTGTTCCTGTGAATTTTCCGGTTTGTCCGCTTGTTGTAACGTCGCCCAGGATGTTTTCATTTTTGTCAAACCCGGAAGATGTTCCAATGTAATATCCTGCTATTCCGCTGGTTTCTTCTGTCACGTCAAAGGTCGCCGTAGCGGAGTCAGTTTTTGTTGTCATGCCGTTTATGCTCAACTCGTAGTTGTAGACAACAGGAGGAACCGTGTCAATGCTTAAAGATGAAATCCTTAGTGTGTCGCCGTTCCCAGCCTTGTCCTTCACATCAAATGAAACCAGCCTTGAACCTTCAAAGCCAAAACTTTCCGTTATGGAAAAATTGTTCACAGGAGTTACAACCCTTTCCTGCCTTGTGGAAGAATCGGATTCGTCCGTCATATAATCCATGGTTATAGAAGCAAGGTTGTTCTCTTCTATCGAACCGCCCAAGGTCAGGGCGGACTGGGCAAACCATACGGGTTCTGCGTCTTCCGCCAACGGGAACGTCACGGTTTTAATGCCGTCTGAGACCTTGATTTCATCCAACACGGGATGAATGTTGTCTATTTTGTAGGAAAAAGATGCCGTGCTGCTTCTTCCGTATGCGTCTGTCGTTCTGTAGATTTGAGTGTAGGTTGCCGTGTCGTCTACGTCCGCCCCTTCCAGTTCTACAGTACACGTCCATTCAGTCTTTGTGTCGTTCAAAGTGATACTTGGGTCTGCGGCGAATGAATCTATAGTGGTTGTGCCGCCGTTTTTTGTCTTGGTCAAGGACACGAATTCGACAGAAGTTATGCCGTTGGAGTCGGAGACTGTTCCCTTTGCGGTTGATTCCTGCCCGACAAATTCGCCTGTAGGTTCTGTTATGCGTATAATGGGGGAGTCGTTGTCCACGGCAAAGTTCACGGTTTGTTCCGTCTGCTTGCCGTTTATGTCCGTCAGTATAAATTGCAGCGTGTGGTCGCCACCTGCCAACGCCTGTGGTATTACATAGTTGATTGATTTGCTTGCTGTTCCTGCCAAAGCGGCGGAGTCGAACAATGTGGTGGTATTCGCCGCACCATCTAGTTTATATTCGATTTTCTCCAGTCCGTCGTCGTCTGTGGCTGTTCCGTAGATTGTCCAACTTCCCATGCCGAACAAATTCTCACTGGCTTGCGCTTGCAAGTCCAAGTTTGAAAAGGAAACCACCGGCAAGTCCGTGGACTGGTCTATGTACACGATGTTTTCGGAGATTCCCGTGTTGCCCGCACGGTCTTTTGTGGTCACGGTCAGTTTTAGGAATTTTTCGTCTTGTAGTTTTATCGTGTCCACTTTATATGTAAAACGCATTCCATCGTTAGATTCCTGCGTCAATGCACCTTCTGTGTTTGTGCAGTCCGTGTAAGTTCCATCCAAGTCGTCACTGGTTGATATGGCAATTACGCTTTGTGCAACTTTGTCGTCGTCAGAAGCCGTGCCTGTTATGGTGATTGTGCCGTTTACATTGTTGTCCTTGCCGTTCGCACTTACAAGTGGACTTACGGAAGTGAACTGCGGTACAGGCGGTGTTGTGTCGCAATACAACGTTATTGTGTTTTGAACAACCTGTCCGGCCTTGTCCGTGGCAATGATGGCGCAAGTGTTGGAACCGCTCGCAATCGTTTTTGTGGCGGAAAAAGAACCGCCCTGTTGTGGCTCTACTTTTGCGCCGTCTATCGTCAAGGAATCCAAGTTGTCTTCCAATACAGTTCCAGATATGATGACAGCATTTGCTGAATTCACATAATATATTCCGCCGTCCGCCTGGGCATTTCCAACGGAGATGTTGTTTAATACGGGTGCGGCTTTGTCCAGGATGGCGTTCACGGTTTTGGTTTCCGATTCGTTGCCTGCGTTGTCAATCGCCTTGAATATTAGCGTGGCGGTGTCGCTTGTGATGCCGCTGAAATCTATGTTTGCGTTCCATTGCGTTGTTCCTATTGCATCCTGCCATGTAATTCCGTCAAGGCTGTATTGAATTTTCAATACTCCGCTGGCGTCTGTTCCTGTTCCGTCGTTCGCTGTTCCAGAAAAGGACTTCAAAGAGGAAAGAGTTGTACCTATGTAAACATCGTTCCCGGAAGTCACGGATGTAACTTGCAT
>JAZSMM010000051.1:0-10971 GCA_045535895.1 Treponema sp. | reverse complement strand
GTCCATGTCATCTGTTTTGGCTGTAGCCATTATTATTGGGATTTTTGATGTGGACTTGTCGTTACGCAATATACGGCATATGTCAAATCCGCTCATGTCGGGTAACATCAAGTCTAGCAAAACCAAGTCGGGGTTGTCATTTCTGGCGCGTTCAAGAGCTTTGGCTCCATTCTCTGCCGTTAGAACAGAAAATCCTTCTTTCTGAAGGTTGTATTTAATAAGTTCCAAAATCGGCATCTCATCATCAACAACAAGAATTTTCATAACAGGATTGTACAACTATTTTCTTGTTATGTGTCAAGAACAAGTCGTATTTATGTTTTTTTAACTGTTTTTTAACAATTTGGTATGTTTATTGGTTGGTTCTCTTGAACGCTTGTTTGCAACACTTCTTTTTGCTATCATAATGTCATGCTCAGACTGGAAACAAAAGTAAAGTTGCCTTTTCTATGGGGAAGAACCGCATTCAAAAAAAACATCTGGGCCCAGGTGAACTTGATTGTAGGACCAAACGGTTCTGGGAAGACTCTTTTGGCGCAGGAATTATCCGCCCAGTTTGAAAAGGCAGGAATTCCCGTGAATTTTTTGCGTTCGGACCGTAACGAAAGAGAAGAGAGTTTGTCCATTTTAAAGGACAATGCTTTTATCAGGGAAAAAACGGAAAACGTCCTTTCCGGCATGTTTGGCAAATCCATTCGTTTTGAAGAAAAGCCCGACGGGGAATTTGTTCCACTGGTCATAAACAAAGCCCGCAGCGTGGAATACAATTTAAAGGAGGGGGAGTGTCATGGACTAAAAGAAATCTTGACTCTTCTTGTCGCCCTTTACAGCACGCAAAAAGGCTGCATAATTTTTGATGAACCAGAGATGCACCTTCATCCTCAGTTTCAGCTTTTTTTTATGAACGAAATCCGTCGTGTCGCCGTTGAAAATCCAGAACGCATTTTCTTTTTGATAACACATTCTCCGTTTTTCATAGATTTGCGTTTCCCCGAAGACTTAATCGGGGTGATTGTTTGCCACATAAACCGTATTCCAACTCATATAGAAAAACTGTCCAATGAGGACGAATTCTTGTTCCGGCGATTTTTGCCCAGATTCAACACATACCACAAACAATTCTTTTTTTCAGACAATCAGATATTCGTGGAAGGTTATACCGACCAGCAAATGTTTTCTCATCTTATGGCACTTACAGACAGTTGGTATTCCGACGCAGGAACAGGAATTATAGATGTGGGCGGCAAGGACGAACTGGGCGTGTTCTGCAAGGTTTGTTCCTTGTTGGGAACGGACGGGCGGATTATATGCGATTTGGACGCTTTGTTCCAAGGTAAACTTAGGGACGTGGTCTGCTCCGACCAGCGCCCTGCGTTGTGGCTGGAAAAACAATATGAAAAGCAACTTCCGTTTTACCGTTCTATTTTCACCCGGTCTTTGATAAACAAAGGCATAACTTTGTCGTCCTTAATCAACCGTCTGGAACAATATCTTGTTAAAATTGGCAATGCTTTGGCGGAAAATGCAGCCGCTTGTAGCCTTGAAGCCCCGAAAGAAGTGGCGTTGCTAACAGAAAAAATCATAGACCTCAGTTGCAAATATGAGAATGTAGAGGACATAGACACGTTCAAGACAGTGGTTTTACAAGGCATAAACCAACTTGGCGAAACACTTGAGGATTATCTACCTTTACCTCTTGCAGCTGCAATTCCTTTGGTGCGCAATCTTGCCGCATTGATTTTTGCCGCCGTAGAAGCCGCTCGTGTCTACATACTCCCAAAAGGCTGCATTGAGCATTATTACAAAAAAAACAACGTCCAATACATGCCGGTTGCAGGCAAAGACCGCCTTTTCCATGCGGAGATGGAACACATGTCTTTGTCCAGCCCGGAACTGTTGCAAAAAGAATACAAACCTTTGCTTTCCATATTGGAAAGAGCTTGTACACGTTCTGTCTGAAAGCCAAGATAAACAAACCTGTGCTGTACTTTTAACCGCTTTTATGGTATGCTCGTTGCCATGAGCAATCCAAACAAGGTATGCCCGTGCGGTTCGGGCAAAAGCTACGGTGAGTGTTGTGAACCCATAATCAAGGGAACAAAGTTGGCATCCACGGCGGAAGAACTTATGAGGGCACGTTATTCCGCATATGAAAAACATGAAATTGATTTTATCATTGAAAGTTGCCACCGTGAAGAAGGCGTAAATGAAATTGACAGAGAGGCGACCCGTTCTTGGAGCGAAGAGTCCACATGGCAAGGTCTGAAAATAATCCGCACCGAAAAAGGTGGAACAAGCGACACGGAAGGTGTTGTTGAGTTTGAAGCCGTTTATGTACGCAAGGGTTTAAAAGATGTCCACCATGAAACAGCTGTTTTTAAGAAAATAGACGGAAAGTGGCTTTATTCTAGTGGCAATTTGAAGACAACTACAGTTGTCCGTGAAGGTCGCAAAATAGGACGCAACGAACCCTGCCCATGTGGTTCTGGTAAGAAATACAAGGCTTGCTGTGGCAGATAGGATTATTACAGGTTTTCATGGGGTGGAAGAATTCATCAGGAGCTTTTCTGCCTCGAAAAAAAAACAGGTATCTCCTGTACAGGAAATCCAGCTTCTTTATTCTGTGCCAGGTCCCAGGGTAAAAAAAATAATCGCTTTTGCAAAAGAAGCAGGGGTTTCCTGCAAAGAAACAGAAAAAAAACATTTGGATTCATTAGTAGAATCCCTTTGTCCTCAAGCCCAAGACCACAGGGGTTTGGTTCTAAAAATTACAGGGCAGGCTGAAAAACAAGAAAACATTGTTGACTTGGATTTATGGCTAAAGACAGTTCGGGAACAAGCAACGGTGGTTGTCTTGGATTCTGTAACAGACCCGCACAATGTGGGGGCGATTTTGCGTAGTTGCGACCAACTGGGTGCAAGTCTGGTGATTTTGCCAGAAAGACGCGGGCTAAAAGATGTGACGAACAACGAGGTTGTCAGCCGTTCCAGTGCAGGGGCAAGCGCATGGGTTCCTGTGACGTATGTTGCCAACTTGAACAGGGCGATACAGCAACTAAAAAATACAGGTTTTTGGGTTTTTGGGGCGGATTCACAAGGAAGCAGCATAATCCAAGAAGAATTTCCCCCACGCACAGCCCTTGTCATGGGGAGCGAAGGCAACGGAATTTCAAGGCTTTTGCAAGAAAACTGCGATAGGATAATTTCAATTCCAACATGCGGAAAGTTGGACAGTTTGAATGTGTCCGTGGCGACAGGAATAATACTGTACGAGATACACAGACAAAAAACCTGCCGCAACATTTAGCTGTTTTTGTTTGTCTAATTCTTAAACAGGCTTTCATGGAGATTTAAATGTCAGAGCTTTCCAAACAAATAAAAGAAATAAAACAAAATGCCAAAGTTGAAATCCGCAAGATAAAAGCGGATAGAAAAGAAAAAATACAAGACCTAAAGGCGGCGGCACTTGCCTCAAGCAAACCTGCAAAAGCGGAGTTAAAAAAACAAAAAGCTGCGGAAAAAGCAGCAAAAAAAGCGGCAGAAGCTGCAATCCCAAAAAGATATTCCATTGGTGAAGAAATATTCAATTCAGTTACCCACGGAATAGGTGCGGGGCTTGCGGCGGCGGCAATTGTTTTGCTGGCGGTGCGGGCCGCTGTATACGCCCCTGCGGAAGGGCGGGGCTTTTACATCACAAGTTTTGTCATATTTGGTGCGTCAATGTTTGTGTTGTACCTTATGTCCACTCTATACCACGCTCTTACTCCGTATGGAGCAAAAAAAGTGTTCGCAATCTTTGACCATTCTTCTATATATTTGTTAATTGCCGGAACTTACACGCCGTTTTGCCTGACCACGTTAAGAGGTCCGATAGGGTGGGTTCTGTTTGGTGTAATATGGGGATTGGCCGCCGCAGGAATGACTTTTTATGCAATATTCGGCAGCAGGATGAGAGTTCTTTCCGCTGTTACCTATATATTAATGGGATGGCTTGTGGTGTTTGCCTTCAAGCCGATGGCGGAAAATCTGCCTAGATTGAGCTTGGTTTTGCTGATTACCGGTGGTGTTGCATATACTGTGGGTTGCATTTTCTATGCCTTGAAAAAAATAAAATGGATGCACTCCATATGGCACATTTTTGTGATTTTTGGAAGTGTTTTGCATTTCTTTTCCGTGTATTTTTCTATCCCAAAAATATAACTTTATATATTTTACATGCAGAAACAAAAAAAATATTCCATTTTTATGGTTTTCATATTATAATGTTGGAAACCATGTCTTGCATGGAAATTATATTAGGAGGATTTTTATATGAAAAAAATCTTAGCTATTTTGTTGGTTTTGGGTCTTGTGTCTGGTGGACTTTTTGCCGCCGGTGGTGGGGATTCATCAGCGTCTAAAGTAGGTGTTTCTATGCCTACAAAAGATTTGCAGCGTTGGAATCAAGATGGTGCAAACATGAAGGCTATGCTTGAAAAAGCGGGTTATGCTGTTGACCTCCAGTATGCAAACAATGACATTGCATTGCAAGTTTCACAAGTTGAAAACATGATTAGCGGAAATTGCAAAGTTCTTGTTATTGCAGCAATCGACGGTTCTGCTCTCAAGAGTGTCCTTACTGTTGCAAAAGAAAGAGGCGTTCCTGTAATTGCTTATGACCGCCTTATTATGAACAGCGATGCAGTTTCTTACTATGCGACATTTGACAACTGGAAAGTTGGAACATTCCAAGGTGAATATCTGCGTGACACACTTGAATTGGACACAAGAACTGACCCTGTTTACATGGAAATGTTCACAGGTGATTCAGGCGACAACAACGTCAACTTCTTCTTTGGTGGAGCAATTTCCATTCTTGAACCTTACATCGAAAGTGGAAAAATCATTGTCAAATCTGGACAGACATCAAAAGCACAGTGTGCAACTTTGAACTGGTCAACAGAAGAAGCACAAAAACGTATGGAAAATTTGATTGCTGCAAACGGATATGGTCCTAACGGAGCACGTCTTGACGCAGTTCTTTCTTCCAACGACTCTTGTGCAAACGGAATCACAAATGCTCTTGTTGCAGCTGGTTATACAAAAGACAACTTCCCTCTTGTTACAGGTCAGGACTGCGACATTACATCCGTAAAAAACATGATTAAGGGTCTTCAGGCAATGTCTATTTTCAAAGACACCAGAACTCTTGCTTCTAAAGTTGTAGAAATGGTAGACGCTTTGATGAAAGGTAGCGAACCACCAATCAACGACACAAAAACATATGACAATGGAACAGGAATTATTCCTTCATTCCTTTGCGAGCCTGTTTTTGCAACCATTGACAACTACAAAGAACTGCTTGTTGACAGTGGATATTACACAGCAGATCAACTTAACTAACAACTTTTCTGCTTAAAACGCTGGGGCTGTGCTGTAGCAGCCCCAGTTCTTTTATGTGCAAATAAATGCAACGGACAGGAGGGTTCAAGTGGCGAATACGTTGCTAGAAACTAAAAATATCACAAAAGAGTTTCCCGGTGTTAAAGCACTGGACAATGTAAGCCTTGACATAAAAGAAGGCGAAATCCATGCTTTGGTAGGAGAAAACGGAGCAGGAAAATCCACCCTTATGAATGTCCTAAGTGGGATTTATCCTTACGGTACTTACGAAGGGCAAGTTATATTTAACGGTAAAGAATGTAAATTTCACGGAATAAAAGACAGCGAACAGCAAGGAATAGTCATAATTCATCAAGAGTTGGCTTTGATTCCTTATTTGTCTATTGGTGAAAACATGTTCCTTGGAAACGAGCAAGGAGTGCCAGCTAAGATTGACTGGAACAAAACATATGCAAAAGCCACAGAATATTTAAATAAAGTTGGTTTGAAAGAATCTCCCCGGACTTTGATAAAAGATATTGGCGTGGGGAAACAACAGTTGGTTGAAATTGCCAAGGCTTTGGCAAAAAACGTAACTTTGTTAATTCTTGACGAACCAACGGCTTCTTTGAATGAAACAGATTCAAAAAAATTGCTGGATCTTCTCTTGGAGTTCAAAAAGCAGGGAATGACATCAATCATAATTTCTCATAAATTGAATGAAGTTTCATACGTTGCCGACAGAATAACGATTATTCGTGACGGAGCGGTAATACAAACGATGGACAAAACTTCTCAAGGATTTAGTGAAGACACCATAATAAGTGGAATGGTAGGAAGAAGTATTTCCGACCGCTTTCCCAAACGAACGCCACAAATTGGAGATGTTTGTTTTGAAGTTAAGAATTGGTGTGCAGACCATGAAATCTATGAAGGAATCCATGTTTGCGATAATATAAATATTAATTTACGAAAAGGCGAGGTTGTAGGTATCAGCGGTCTTATGGGAGCCGGGCGTACGGAATTTGCCATGAGTGTTTTCGGTCGTTCCTACGGTACAAACATTCACGGGCAGATTTTTATGAACGGCAAGGAAGTCAAATTCCCAACTGTTCAGGATGCAATAGACCATGGCGTAGCTTATGTAACAGAAGACAGAAAAGGAAATGGACTGATTCTTTCCAACCCTATTAGGGAGAATACAACTTTGGCACGTCTTCCAAAAGTAAGCAAATATGGAATTCTGGACAAGGACAAAGAACAACACGTTGCAGAGGAATACGTAAAAAAATTAAAGACAAAATGTTCTTCTGTGTCGCAACTAGTGGGCAATCTTTCTGGTGGAAATCAACAGAAAGTTTTGCTAGGTAAATGGATGTTTGCAGAACCAGAAGTTCTAATTCTTGATGAACCTACAAGAGGAATTGACGTAGGTGCAAAATATGAAATTTACTGCATAATAAACCAACTAGTTGCAGAAGGTAAAAGCGTTCTGCTTATATCTTCTGAAATGCCCGAACTGATTGGAATGTGCGACCGTATATACATAATGAATGAAGGCAAAATTGTAGGTGAGGTCGCTCAAAAAGACGCAACACAAGAAACAATAATGGCGTGCATTCTGCAAGCTGAAAAAGGAGTGGTATAAATATGACTTCCAACAATCTTCTAACTGTAAAAGATGGATTGAAAAAAAACACAATGCTTATTGCACTTATTGCGGTAATGTTGCTGTTTCAACTTTTGATTACATTGACCGGTCGTGGGTCTTTGTTTTCTCCGTCTAATATTTCCAACTTGATTAGTCAGAACTCATACGTAGTTATTTTGGCTACAGGTATGTTGATTTGTATTCTTACAGGTGGAAACATTGACCTTTCTGTTGGTTCAATTGTTGCACTTGTTGGTGCATTGGCAGGAACTCTTATTGTCAACATGCATATGAATATCTATGTTTCCATGTTGCTCTGTCTTTTGTGCGGAACATTGATTGGTGCATGGCAAGGTTTTTGGATTGCATACATTCGCATTCCACCTTTTATTGTAACGCTTGCAGGAATGCTTTTATGGAGAGGAATTGCCCTTATCATTTTGGATGGGCTCACAATTTCTCCATTCCCCGACAACTACCTAAAATATTTCAATAACTTTTTGCCTAACACAACAAACAAACCAATAGTTCTTGCTGTAACGCTTGTGATAGGTGCAATTTGTTGCGGCGTGTTCATCTTTATGCAGATTTTGGGGCGCATATCCAAAAAACGCAAGGGATATGAAGTTGGTTCTCTTACAACAATGATTTTGAAAATCGTTTTGATTTCCGCAATCGTAATGTTCCTTTCCTATCTGCTTGGAAACCACAAAGGTGTTCCCGTGGTTTTGATTTTGATTGCCGTGGTTGTAATCGCTTATTCGTATTACACTCAAAACACCGTTCCAGGTCGCCATTTGTATGCCCTTGGAGGAAACGAAAAAGCCGCCAAACTTTCCGGTGTGAATACAAATCGTGTGTTCTTCTTTGCATATACGAACATGGGATTCCTTTCTGCGGTGGCGGCGCTTGTTTGTGTGGCTAGGTTCAACTCGGCTTCTCCTACAGCCGGAACAAACTACGAGATGGACGCTATAGGTTCTTGTTTTATCGGCGGTGCTTCTGCATATGGCGGAACGGGAACTGTAGGCGGTGCGATAATCGGAGCTATTTTTATGGGTGTTTTGAACAACGGCATGTCCATTCTTGGAATAGACTCCAACTGGCAGAAGGCTGTCAAAGGTTTGGTTCTTCTTGCCGCCGTTGTGTTCGACGTAATGTCAAAAAAACACAACAAAACAAAATAGTTTCCAACTGATAATTGATTAAACCTTAATCAGTAAAATTAAAGGACTGGCTTCCGAATTGGTAACCAGTCCTTTTTTTGTATGCATGCAATTTACAAAAGATTGATTATATGTTGTCCGAAATGAATTCTATCATCTTTATGGCTGCGTCTTCGGCTTTTGACCTGTCCGCACCCATGGAAGAACTTCTGTCAAGAATGAATAGGACATATGCATTTTTCTTTGTTGCCGAACCATGCTGATATTCCGAATTGAAACGCCATTTTTCATTTTCCAAGAAACGCTGTTCGGAGTCGTCAACTTTTACAGGATTGTCCCCAGTCAGCATTTTATTGAAAGCAAAAAGCACATTGTTTGGATCATATTCAGACTCCTCACCGGACAAAGTTCCTGTAAACCCGTCGAAAGACAAGCCGTTTGATGTCATGTTTTCAAAAGTGTAGTAATATTCCGTCTTTCCCATAAACTTGTCCACTTGGTTACGAACGAAGTCGCCTTCCACAAAATATTCTGTGCCGTCATTTGCAAACAACTTCATTTGTATGCGTTGTCCTGCATAACCTTTTGGAATCCTGAAAGAAAATGAAGTCACAACGAATTTCTTCTTGAATTCTTCCAGAACCTTGTCGTAGCTGTCGTCAACGATGGGAGCTGGTCTGTATTCATTCTGGGCACCTGTTATTGGTACAAGAAGTTGCCTGAGCTCTTCGTCCGTGTAGTCGCTTTTTTTCAAGTCTTCTCCCTTGACCAAAATGGCGTAGGACTGGAAAGAATTCTTTAGGTTCTCTTTTTCCACAAGACCAAGGAATTTCTTTTCGTTAAAGATGGAAGCCATTCGTTTTTGCAACACTTCTCCGTATTCGGAAAGGTTCATGTAGTCGCCGCGTTTGTTGTTTCTTGCCATTTCCACGGAAACGTTGTCCAGTCCGTCCGTAAGAAGAACGACATAGTACTTTGTGTTTTCGTCATCTTTGCGGTCTTCTTGTATTTCTTCAATCCTGTCCAGCCCCACATCCAAAGCATAATACATTGCCGTGTTGCGTCCCGTGGGCAGTTTTTTTATGTGCGAGCGAGCGTTTTCAATCTCGTTTGATCCTGAAGAACCTATGTAAAAATATTTATACCGATATGATACATCGTCACTAAAACCTATGACATCTGCATAAATAGGGTCGCTTGGTGCAGAAGCACACCCAACCAACAACAAAGTGGCAATCACTGCCAAACCAAAAACAACCTTTTTCATAAAAACTTTCCTTCCGTAGATTAAAGTCGTTGCGGACTTGTTTGACTGTACTTATAAACTATAAGTATATAGTCTATAAGTACATATATTATGGGAATTGTTTCTTTTGTCAAGGCTGTTAGCCTATAAAAACTTGGTTTTTTTACATGTATCATATAGTCCATGGGTACAAGAGAGATATTCAGAGAGAATTTAAAACACTACAGGAAGGCGGCAGGATTAACCCAAGAAGAATTGTCCGAAAAAATTGGATATGGCTACACATATATCACGGAAATTGAAAGCCGCCACAAATTCCCTAAGCCCGAAACTATAGATTTGATTGCAGAAACACTTGAAATAGAACCCGGAAAACTTTTTGAAAGACAAAAAAATGATGGCTTGTCTACAACTTCCATTCACACGTTGCAAGTAAAAGCCTTATTAATAGAGAAAATCCAAAAATCCGTGGCAGAAATTATTACCAACCAGACGTTTTAGTTTTCCGATCCAAGCTCTTTGTCGTTTTACCGTTCCATCTTACGGTAGACGGTTTTGTGGGGACGGTCTGCATCTGCTCCAAGTTGTTTACGCCTCCATTCGGCGTAGTCGCTCCAGTTGCCTTCAAACCACATTACCTGGCTGTTGTTTTCAAAGGCTAAGATGTGGGTACAGATTCTGTCCAAGAACCAACGGTCGTGACTTACCACCAAAACGCATCCTGCAAAACCTTCAATGGCTTCTTCTAAAGCACGAATTGTTGCCACGTCTAAGTCGTTGGTGGGTTCGTCCAGCAAAAGGACGTTTGCACCTTGCTTTAACATCATTGCTAAATTCAAACGGTTTCGTTCTCCGCCGGAAAGCACACCGACTTTTTTCTGCTGGTCAGCTCCTGCAAAATTGAACCATGAACAATATGCTCTGGAATTTACTTCTCTGATTGCACCGTTTACGGGACGACCTTTTTCGTCTACAGCACCAAGTTTGATTATATCCAATCCGTCTGAAAGTTGTTCCCACACGGTTTTGTTGTTGTCCAAAAGCCCTCGCATTTGGTCCACGTAAACCAATTTTACAGTTTCACCCACACGAAGCAAACCGCCGTCCGGTTTTTCTCCGCCGGGAGTGCCGTCCAGGCGTTCCACAGTTTGACCTGCTGCGTCTGCAATCAACTTGAACAACGTTGTTTTACCTGCACCGTTTGGGCCTACGATTCCCACAACTGCTCCTGCTGGAACATTGAAACTCAAATTTTCAAACAAAAGTCGCTCGCCAAAACCTTTTGTAAGGTTTTCCGCTTGTATTACAACGCCACCAAGTCGTGGGCCTGCCGGAATTGTAATTTTTGTGTCTTTTATTTGTCCTTTGCCGTCTTGTGCCAAAAGTTGTTCGTACTTTGTTATGTGTTCCTTGTGTTTCGCCTGCCTGCCTTTCGCACTCATATGAATCCATTCAAGCTCTTTTGCCAAGGCTTTGCGGCGTTCGCTTTCGCCTTTTTCTTCTTGTGCTAAGCGGCGTTCTTTTTGTTCAAGCCAGCTTGAATAATT
>JAZSMM010000293.1:0-14344 GCA_045535895.1 Treponema sp. | reverse complement strand
TGAGCCTCTAGCTGACGCAATGTTTACTTGTGAATTCGTTCGCTTGTCAAGAATACGCCAGTTAGGACCTACTGAAATAGTGTATGCCGGTGCTGTTCATACTCGTGCTAGTCATTCTATCGGGGTTTATGGGGTTGCTCGCCGTTTGTTAGAGGTTTTGGAACAACGTGGAGCAGGTGAGTGGCTCACTAAATCCGGTAAGATTTCTTGGTATGCCGCCGCTTTGTTCCATGATATTGGACATTTCCCTTACACCCATTCATTGAAAGAGTTGCCGCTTGCAGAGCATGAAAGCCTTTCAGCACAAATTGTCCTGAAGGATTCCATAGCTTCTTGTATTTCCAAGGCGGGCGGCAGTCCAGAACAAACAGCCGCTATTATTGACAAAGATATTCCTGTAAATGATTCGGAAACTCTGTTTTATCGCCGGCTTCTTTCTGGTGTTCTTGACCCTGACAAACTGGATTACCTCAACCGTGATGCATATTACTGTGGCGTGCCTTACGGGGTTCAGGATACGGATTTTGTGCTTGAATGTTTATATCCAGACATAGAAAAAGGCATTACGATAGATTCAACTGGGATACTTGCTGTGGAAAATCTGCTTTTTTCCAAATATATGATGTACCGTTCAGTTTATTGGCACAAACAGGTTCGCATTGCCACAGCCATGATGAAAAAAACGCTTTATGCTGCTTTGACCAAAGGTTTGGTTGCCCCGGAAGAACTGTATCAACTGGACGACAACGGAATCTATGAGCTTTTGGAGAAGGCTTCCACACGAGCAAATTTTTTAGAAGCCTCTTGTGCTGAGTGTGTAAGGAATCGCCAGCTTTATACAGTTGTAGATGAAGTGGCTTTTGATGAACATAATGAACTGCATTGTAATTTGGAGTTGTTGGAATTCCGCTCTGCCAAGGAAAAGGAGCTTGCGGAAAAACTGGGGATTCCATTTGAAGAAATTTTAATAGATGTCCCTGAACGTATTTCTTTTGAAAGCGACTTGTGGGTTCAAAATGAAAAAGTTATTTTTAGTGAAAGTTCCACTATTTTTTCACCAGAAACGGTCAAGTCTTTCACAAGCAGTTTAAGGAAGATTAGAATCGCGGTTAAAAAAGCAAAAAATGGTGATAAAAAAACAAAAGGCATTGTTAATTTGTTATAAATGGATTATAATATTTTTACTAAAAGGGAAAAATTATGGTTACCACCGTGGAGGAACTCTTGAAAATCCAGAACATCATGGAACCCTATGTGGCAAAAAGAGTGAACGATATGTACGACGAGCTTTTTGCCGAAAAGAATTCTTTTTTGTCGTGCGACTGTGAGAATTGTCGTCTTGACACTATCTGTTACGTTTTGAACAGGATTCCCGCCAAGTATGTTGTTTCAGGGCGTGGCGTGACTCATGCAATTCTTTCATCTGATTCCCAAATGAAAGCCGATACAGATGCCTTGATAATCGACGGCATACGTATTGTGAATACTGCAAAGCGTCCATACCACACTGTCAGGACTTCTGCGAACGACAATTTGAATTGTCCTGCTTTCATATTTCCGGTTTTCGTTGGAAATGTTTTTGACGGCAGAACCTTTGAGCCTCTTACGGATGTCATTATAGAGTTAAAAGCGGAAGGCTCTCTTGTGGAAATGGAAGACGGTTCATGGTCCAATCCTGCAAGGACTTACAAGGCGACAAAAGGCACTTACTCTTTCAAACCTGCGCCCTTGAAAACTGAAGGGGAAGGTGTCACAAAGAATTTTTCATATACTGTCGCGATTTCCGCTGCGGGTTATCAATCCGTTGTGTTTTCTTTCACTGTTCCTGTGACAAGTTCAAGTCAGCA
Organism: Treponema sp.; assembly: GCA_045535895.1. Classification (GTDB taxonomy): domain Bacteria; phylum Spirochaetota; class Spirochaetia; order Treponematales; family Treponemataceae; genus Treponema_F. The sequence continues at coordinate 12,497 of JAZSMM010000293.1, read as the reverse complement.
GCAGCATTTTTTCTCTATAAAATTGCAAGATGCCTACTTGTTCCCGGAGGGAGAAGAAAACCCGATGGAGGACTGATTCTTAGTGACGCAGGATGAAAGCCTATTGACTTTTTTTTGTTTGTCAGTTATATTTTATCTTGATGCGGGCGCTTAGCTCAGCTGGGAGAGCGTTTGGTTTACACCCAAAATGTCGGGAGTTCGATCCTCTCAGCGCCCATTTTATGCAGCTTGGAAGTGTATGCTTTCAGGCTGTTTTTTTGAAAATAGGAGTTGTTATGATTTTTCCTCTGGAACAACTTATAAAGTTTAAAGGCAATATTTATGAAATAACATGTGCGGCTAGTCGCCGTGCGTACCAATTGTCCATGGTTGACGACCCTGTCATTGAAGAGAACGCCGGCAAAGTCGTTTCTACTGCGGCCAGGCAAGTTTTTACGGACAAGGTGAAATACCGTTTGGAACAATAAAATGAATGATTTCTATGAAAGAACCGGCAAACTGCCGGTTCTTGTTGTTTTCGCCCCGACTGCATGCGGCAAGACCGACTTGGCGTTGGACATGTTTGGTAAGAATTCAAAATCGCTTCTTGCCGGCAGGGCGGAAATAATTAGTGCTGATTCTATGCAAATATACAAAGGCATGGACATTGGTACTGCAAAGCCTGATAAAAAGGTTCTGGAGGAACTTCCCCATCATCTTATAGACATAAACACGCCGGACCAACCTTTTTCCGTGGGGGATTTTGTTCGTTGTTCCGACGAGTTGTGCCGGGAAATATATTTCAGGGGCAAATTGCCTGTTGTTCTTGGCGGCACCGGATTTTATGTTCGTAGTTTTATACTTGGTCTACCCGCCACACCGCAAGCTGACATGGTTCTGCGTGGAACCCTGAAAGAACGTCTTGAAAAAGAAGGCGCGGAAAAACTTTATGCTGAGCTCGTTGAGCTTGATTCTGTTAGTGCGGGCAATATTCATCCGAACGACCACTACAGAATCCTTCGCGCGCTTGAGGTGTTCCATGCAAGCGGTAAGCCCAGAAGTTCTTTTTTGTTGCAACAAAAAAAAAGAGATGGCTATGATTTTTGCACAATTATTCTGGAACGAGACAGAACACAACTTTATGAGCGCATAAATGCCCGTGTGGATGAAATGCTGGAAAAAGGTCTTTCACAGGAATTTGACAATCTTGTGGCTGCCGGATATGATGAAACCTGTCTCGGCATGCAGGCTATAGGCTACCGTGAATTTTTTGACCAAGAAGTTTGTTCGGCTACTTCTGATGACGAGAGGATTTCCATTGTTCGGAAACTTGTAGCAAAAGACAGCCGGCATTATGCAAAGAGGCAATATACTTTTATGAGGGGAATTCCGGGTGCTCTGCATTTTCCCGCTGACTCATTTGATGAAATAAAATCCTTCATTATAACTTCTTTTGAAAGATTTGGTTTGTTCAGCTATTGACGTAAATGCGATTTTGTTAGATATTAAATTGTACTTTCATTAAGGAGAGCCATTGTGCCTTGCGGAAAAAAACGAAAACGGCAGAAAATTGCTACACATAAGCGAAAGAAGAAGTTAAGAAAAAATCGACATAAGAGCAAATAATTGCTTCCCGGTTTTTCCGGCGTTATGTGTTTGCATTTTAACTATGCCAACGAAGAAGACCGTGTGTTTTGTTACTTTTCAAAACTGCGGTCTTTTTTTGTATGGAACGCTTTTTTTGGAGTTTTGATACGATTTTACCTAACATAAAAAGCCCTGCGGATTTGAAAAAACTGGGGAAGAAAGATTTACAACGACTTGCAAAAGAGATACGCAAAAAAATAATAGAGGTTGTGGGCAAAAACGGCGGTCACTTGGCCAGCAATCTTGGGGTGGTGGAGCTTACGATTGCCTTGCATCGTGTGTTTGAAAGCCCAAAAGACGCTTTTGTTTGGGATGTTAGCCACCAGTGTTATACACATAAATTGCTTACGGGTAGGTATGACGATTTCCCTTCTTTGAGGAAAAAGGGCGGTCTGGCAGGTTTTACCAAGCGTGCAGAAAGTGTCCATGATTTTTTTGATGCCGGGCATTCGTCTACTTCTGTTTCATCTGCTTTAGGACTTTTAACCGGACGGCGAATAAAAGAGCAGGAAGGAAAGGTCGTCGCAATAATTGGAGACGGTGCGCTTACGGGCGGTATGGCGATGGAGGCTCTTTCTCATGCGGGTCAAATATCAAGAGACTTGATTGTAGTTTTACACGACAACCAGATGTCTATTAGCAGAAACACTGGCTCTTTGTCCAGATACTTGAGTAGATTGACAATGTCCACTTCTTATCAATATTTTCGTTTCAATATAGATCGATTTGTGGACAAACTTCCTGTCATAAACAAAGCCTTTAGTAAATTCATATTCAGATTCAAGCGTGCAATCAAGGCTTTATTCTACACAAACAATTTGTTTGTTGAGCTTGGGTTTGAATATGTCGGACCTCTCAACGGCCACAACATAGAGGAGTTGGAACAGGTTTTTTCCAGAGTAAAAAAACTGAACCGTCCGGTCGTAGTTCATGTGGTGACAAAAAAAGGACGAGGCTACAGCCCGGCGGAAACAGATCCTGCCACTTTTCATGGGATTGGTCCGTTTGGCATTTCGGATGGGACTGTGGAAAAATATGATAAACTTAGTTTTACAGAAGCGTTTTCCTCCGCCTTGGTGAACATAGCTGAATCGGATGGTCGTGTTGTTGCCATAACGGCGGCAATGGCAAAAGGAACAGGGCTTTCCGCTTTTGCAAGGAAATTTCCCAGCCGTTTTTTTGATGTGGGTATTGCAGAACAACATGCCGTGACTTTTGCAGGAGGGCTTTCCGCTGTGGGCTTGGTTCCTGTTACAGCCATATATTCCACGTTCATGCAGAGGGCGTTGGATCAATTGATTCATGACATAGCCTTGCCATGCGCCCCGTCTGTGTTTGCCTTGGACCGTGCTGGGGCGGTTCCTGACGACGGGGAAACCCACCAGGGCATGTTTGACATAGCTTTTGTTCGTTCCATGCCAAATGTTGTGATGCTTATGCCTGCTTCTGCTGTGGAACTTGCGCTTTGTCTGAGTTGGGCTGTGGACAGGAAAGCCCCTGTAGTTTTACGGTATCCAAAATCCGCTTGTCCTTCGGAACAAAAAAATTTTTCCCTGCCGATAGAAGAAGGAAGGGGGGTTTTGATTCCATGCGAGGACTTTGCTCCTTCCGCTTGTGCGGCCTTAGACGGTGCGAAAAAAACTCTGTTGTTTGTTTGTACTGGAGGGATTTATCCGGAAGTCCTTGCTTCTGCGAGAAATCTTGTTTTCGACAAAATATCTGTTGATATATACAATCTTCGTTTTGCAAAACCCGTGGACGAACCATATTTTTTGAATACAGTTGAACCTTACGAAACTGTGATTTTTGTGGAAGACGGTGTCAAGACAGGAGGTGTCTCGCAGTATTTGGATTATGTGCTGCACAAAAAGTTTCCTGCAAAGAAGACAAAAGTTTTGGCGTTCCCGGACACCTTTCTTTCTTTGGGCAAGCGAGCGGAAATTCTACATGATGCTGGTTGTTCATCAGAATGTATAGCCGCGGCTGCTTTGGAGTTGCTCAAGTGATATCTCTTCCTTTGTCGTGTCATGGCAAAAGTTCATCTGAAATTTCCACAGAACTTCCCGCTTTTATAATGGGCATACTGAATGTCACGGTGGATTCGTTTTGGGAAGGCAGTCGTTTTTCCGAAAGTCAGGCGGTGGACGCAGCCTTGCAGATGCTGCAGGATGGTGCCGACATAATTGACATAGGTGCTGAATCCACAAGACCGGGTTCTCAATATGTTTGTTGTGAACACGAGATTGAAAAAATCATTCCTGTTGTTGAAAAAATCCGCTGCTATAGCGACTGTCCCATTTCTGTGGATACCCGTAAAAAAAAAGTGTTGGAGGCAGCTCATAAAGCCGGAGCAGACATTTTGAACGATGTTTCCGCCTTGGAAGATGATTGTACCATCGCAGAATATGTTGCCAATAAAAATCTTGCTGTAATTTTAATGCACAAACGGGGAATTCCTGCTATAATGCAAGAGGACTGTTCATATGCAAATCCTTTTGGAAGTATAAATTCTTATCTTTGCGAAAGAGTTGCGTATGCATTGGAGATGGGTATTGCCCCAGAGAAACTTCTTGTTGACCCTGGGATTGGATTTGGCAAGGATTTGCCTGCGAACATCGACTTGGTAAGGAACTGCGGCAGCCTATGCGGTGGATTGTATCCTGTTGTCATGGGGCTTTCCAGAAAAACCTTTATCGGTGATATGACAGGATGTTCTGTCAAGGACAGGTGCGGCGGAACTTTGGCGGCCAATCTTTTGGCTGTCCAATATGGTGCGAAAATACTCAGGGTCCATGATGTGAAAGAAACCAGGAATATGCTTTGTGTTTTGGAGAATTTAGGCTGTGACAGTGTTTGATGTTATGGCAAATGTCTATGATTATGTACGTCCTGTTTTGGATGTGTGCATACTGGCATTTGTTCTTTATAAAGTCTACATGATCTTTGTTAAGACTAACGGCATTCAACTTATAAAATCCGCCATTGTTCTTGCCGTGGCCTATGCGGTGGCTTTGATTTTGCGGCTGGACGTTCTGCTATGGCTGCTGAATTTTATCGCACCCAGCTTGATTATAGCGTTTGCCATAGTGTTCCAACCTGAACTTAGGAAGGTTTTCTTGAAGTTGGGGCAGACCCAGTGGTTCGCCTTTGGCAAGCGATCCAAGCACACGTATATTGATTCCGTTTTGATTGCAGCGGAAACCCTTTCAAACCAAAAGAGGGGGATGCTGGTGGTGTTCATGCGGCAAACCGAATTCAATGATATTATAGAAACGGGACAAAACATCAATGCGGATTTGTCTTCCAGTTTGTTGGTCACTATTTTTGAACATGACACCCCGTTGCACGATGGCGCTGTGATAATTCATGGCGGAAAGATTTTGTCCGCGGGTTGTTTTCTTCCTCTTTCCGAACAGTATGACATAAAAAAGACGTTTGGTACCAGGCATCGTGCCGCCCTTGGCATGTCAGAAGTTACGGATGCTGTCGTTCTTGTGGTTTCAGAAGAAACGGGAGCGATTAGCCTTGCCTATGACTCAAAGTTGCATTACAACCTTTCCATGGAGCAACTTACAAAAACCTTGGAAACCCAACTAAACATCACACCGGATGACGCTACACAGGAGGACGACAACGATGAACGTCAGGCAGTTCTGGGAAAAATGTAAGTCGAACTGGACTGTTAAAATTTTTTGTTTTGTACTCGCTGTGTTCATATATTTCTTTTATAGGAACATAACGCTGACCACAAGGACGATGATTGTTCCCTTGGGCATATCTGCGCATGGCAACATGGTTCCCGCCGGTTATCATCCTCCGCAAGTCAAAGTGACTTTGCGTGGCGAGCCTTCTGAAATATCCCAAATCACAGACAATGATATTTCTGCTGTGCTGAACATTGACTATTATGCCCAAGCTGGAAAATATGAGATACCCGTTCAACTTATGTTGTCTCCTTCCGTGGCTGTCATGGAACCTCTGGAAGTGAACGTGACGCCCGCTGTGGTTCCCTTGGAAATCGCGCAGCGTGTCCATGTGCAAATCCCTGTGGAAGTGGACATACAGGGGGAACCAATGGACGGGTTCAGCATAACCCATACACAGGTGCTGCCTTCCACCGTAAGGGTGACTGGTGCAGAACCTGTTGTTGACAGCATAGGGCATTTTACTACGGATTCCGTTAGTGTAGACGGAAAAAACGCTTCTTTTTCGCAGGAAGTGAAAATCCATACACAAAACAAATTGATTACGATAGACGATGTTTCGGAGGTTACCGTCGCTGTTGTCATAGAGCCTGTCCAGGCTACCAAGGAATTTATGAACCAGTCCGTGTACCTTTACGGGTTGAACCCTTTGTTCATAGCCCGGCTGGAACCGTCCGATGTGACATTTGTTCTTTCCGGTTCACAGTTGGCTATGAATCGTTATGTTCCGGAGTTGTACACTGTTAGGGCGGACTGCTCCGGCATAACACAACCAGGAGAGTATGACATTCCTGTCACAATAACCGTTCCGTCCGGACTGCGCATTGTCTCGCAAAGTTCAAGGAATGTAAAAGTTGTTATAGCGGCCGTTGAGCAGGAAGAAGAAAATCCTTCTGATGGAACAAGCAATGAAGATGCTTCCGTTTCGGGGCAGGGTTTGTAGCATGATAACCGGAATAGGTGTGGACATTGTAAAAGTGGGGCGTTTTAAAAAATGGATAGAAGATCCAGGTCTTGCGGCAAGGTTTTTTCATCCCGATGAACTTTCTGTCTTGAAAAAGGATGCCGCATCCGCTTGCCAGTCGTTGGCCGTCCGTTTTGCAGCCAAGGAAGCCTTTGGCAAGGCTTTGGGAACTGGATTGAAAGGTTTGATTTTGAAGGACATTTGTGTGAAGCAAAACCCCTTCGGAAAGCCAACTTTGACTCTGTTTGGGACGGCACGGAAAAGATTTGAAAATTCCGGGGCGAAGAATATACACATTTCGCTCAGCCATGAAGACGAATACGCCGTGGCTTTTGTTGTTTTAGAAGGTGTTAAAGAGGAGGTATAGTTATGACTAGAACGGTTAAGAAAAGTGGGGGCGAAAAAAAACCTGCCATATCGTTTTATCGGAAAGACAAAATGCTGTGTCCTGTTTGTAACAAGTCTTTCCCACGGGAGGAGATGCTCAGCGGTAGCGGTCGTATGATAGCGGGGGAACTTACCGACGAACTGCACCGTATATTCGAGCCTTCCGCCAAGTACGGCAAAATATATCCATTGATTTATTCCATCGGGGCTTGCCCCACCTGCCATGCAGCGTTGTTGTGGAACGACTTCAAGACGCTTTCCGAATCCGATGCCGACGCAATCATGGAGGACATGTCGCAGCGAAAAAAATCTGTAGAAGTTGTTTTTCCTCATTATAATTTGTCTAGGGATAGAACGTTGTTTGACGGCGCCGCGATGTATTATCTGGCTCTTTTGACCTATGAAAAAACTTCTCCTTCCTTTTCCCCTACAATAAAGAAAGCCATCATTTCCCTTAGGCTTGCGTGGTTGTGCGGTGACTTGAACGAATCTTGTCCCGGTCACAACTATGATTACATTCAACAAGTTTTTTACCGCAAGGCGATGTTTTTTTACCAACAGTCGTTAGAGTATGAGACCTCTCGCGTGGAAAGCATAGCGGGTGTGTCCCACTTTGGTCCGGACATAGACAAAAACTATGGATACGACGGAGTTGTTTATCTAAGCGGTCTGCTTGAGTTTAAATACGGCCAGACTGAAGATGTGAATTTACGCTTGAAAAAACTAGATGAAAACAAAAGGGCCATCGCAAGAATTTTCGGTCTGGGGAAATCTTCCAAAGCAAAACCCGGTCCTCTTTTGGAGCATTCAAGAAACTTGTACGACAATTTAACCAAGGAACTAAAAGACGCGTCCGACATAGACTTGGACGACGATTAAGCCATGAAAAATATTCTGCTCACGGTGTCTTATGACGGTACTGATTTTTGTGGTTGGCAACGCCAAGACGGAAATTCAAAAAAAAATGTCAGGACAGTGCAGGGTGAATTGGAAGGTGCCTTGCAGAAAATGCTAAAACAGCCGGTGCAGGTTCACGGGTCCGGCAGGACGGATTCCGGTGTCCACGCTTTGGCTCAGGCTGCCAATTTTGTTTCTCCTTATGATTCCATTCCGATAGAAAAATACGTTCCTGCTTTAAACGGTATCCTTCCCAAAGACATACGTATTGTCAGTTCCCAAGAAGTTTCGCAGGATTTCCATGCCAGGTTTAGTGCGGTATGCAGAACCTATCGTTATTTTATACATTGCGGTGTGACACCTTTTGCCCATGAGGCAAGGTATGTCTGGGCAATTCACCACCGTCCGGACATTTCGGTTTTGAATGAAATGGCTTCCTGCTTGAAAGGTGAAATAGATTGCACGACTTTTGCCGCCGCCGCCGACTCAAGTCTTTCCAAGCATAGGTATCTGGAGAAAGCCGCTTTCCATGAGGATGGTGAAAAACTTGTCTTTGAAATTGCCGCCAACGCTTTCCTGTGGAAAATGGTTCGTTCCATCGTCGGTTCTTTGATTTATTATGAAAGGCAGGGTAGGAATCCGGCTTTTTTTGCGGATGTTCTTGCTTCCTGCGACCGAAGGCTTGCAGGTCCTACCGCCCCGCCCACTGGACTTTTTTTATGGAATGTGTCTTTTGAAGGAACAAGACATCACTAAAGCAATGAATGCTTTACAACAGGTTTATGGGATCCATGTCCACTTCTATGTATACTTTTGCAGGTGCTTTATACCCGAAGATAAATCTAGCGCAAATGTTCTGGATATGCTCTGCACTGGTGGCTCTTAGTAAAACCTGCCAGCGATGGTTTGCCGCCACCATCGCAAGGGGGCACTGGGAAGGTCCCAGTACATCAATTTCTGTTTTGGCTTCACTGGCAATCCAATTTAATATCTTTGTTGCTTCTTCCGCCGCCCTGCTTGAGGCCTTTTCATCTGCGGAACGAAAAACCAAGCGGATCAATCTGGAAAACGGAGGAAATCCCAAAATATGTCGCTGTTCAAGTTCTTGTTTGTAAAAGCCTTCCGTGTTTCCAGAGCATGCGTATAGGATTGGTTCGCGGTCAGGGCAAAAACTTTGAACTATGACCTTTCCGTCAGGGAAAAATCGTCCGGCGCGACCTGCGACTTGGGTAATCAAGGAGAACGTTCTTTCGGCGGCCCTGAAATCAGGCATATGCAAACCGGTGTCTGCCATGATGACTCCCACGAGTTTTAGGTTTGGAAAGTTCAATCCTTTCGCCACCATCTGCGTTCCTAGCAGTATGTCTATTTTTCCCTTGCGGAACTCATCGATTTTTTCCCTGAGTTCGTCTTTTTTTGCGACGCTGTCCGTGTCCACCCTGCATACTCGGGCGGAAGGGAATTTTGAGGTCGCCTCTGCCTCTATGAATTCCGTTCCGAACCCAGCATAGCCTACATCCACGGAGGCGCATTCAGGACAAATTGAAGGTGGCTCTACAATCCAACCGCAATAATGGCATCTAAGGCGCTTTTCCGACTTGTGGTAGGTCATGGGAACGGAACAGTTTTTGCATTTCAACTCATATCCGCAGGTGTTGCACCTGAAAAAATGGGTAAAACCCCGCCTGTTCAAAAAAAGAATGACTTGCCGTTTTTCCGCCAGTGTGTTGCGGATTTCTTCGCATAGCTTGGGTGAAATACAACCGTCCGCCATGTTGGCCTTTGACAAATCAACTGTCTCGATTTCCGGTGGTCTTCCGCCTGCAAGCCTTTTTGTCAATGTGTGGCGTACAATCTTTCCTGTTTCCATCAAATGCCATGCTTCGGCGGATGGCGTTGCGCTTCCCATCACAAGCGGAATCTTTGCAGAGGCGCAACGGAACATTGCCACTTGGCGCGCATGGTATCTGGGTGTCGTGCCGGACTTGTACGAGCCGTCATGCTCCTCGTCAATGACCATAATACCTAGATTGGGTACCGGGGCAAACACAGCGCTTCTTGCTCCGATGACGATACGGGCTTCCTGTGAGAGAATCCTGCGCCATTCTTTCAGCCTTTGACTTGGAGTTAGCTGGGAGTGAAGCACAGCCACGGTATTCCCGAACCTGTGGAGGACGGCTTCAGTTACTTGGTGGGTCAATCCTATCTCTGGAACAAGATAGATGACACCTTTGTTTTGTGAAAGCATTTTTTCCGCTATTGCCAAGAACACTTCCGTTTTTCCTGTCCCTGTCGCTCCATAAATGTAATGCAGCTTGTTTGATTTGATTACCATTTCCGCCGCTTTTTTTTGCTCTTCGGAAAGTATTCTTGGTTCGGCTTGGATAGAGTCATCTACAAAGGCAAAGCTGTGTCCGTCCGTTTCTCTTCTGCCGGATGGAACCATGGCTGCAAGGGCTTCTCCTTGTGAGCAAAGGTAGTAATGTGCCATCCATTTGGAGATGCGTATGTGCTCCTCTGTGAAAAGAGGGGTTTTGTCAAGGACTCGTATGACAGGTTTTATTTTTTCAATGGGAACAGGCAGGTTCTCCGGCAAATCCTGCGCCACGGAAACGACAAAAGCCGTCATGCGCCTGTTGCCAAATCTAACCTCCACACGTTTTCCTGCTTCAATGTCTTGTGCCAAGGGGCTTTCGGCTTTGTATGTGAAGGTTTGGGGAACGGGGACGTTCAACAATGTTTCAAGATACACCGTTTCTTGCATTAAATACGCTCGGCATCAAATGGTTTGTTGTATCCAGGTGTGAGTTGAACCAACTTGTCGCGGAATTTCTTAAGGTCTTCCCATGCAGGTCGTTTCAAATCTTCGTTACGTAAAAGCGCGCTCGGATGGTATGTCGCCATCAAAGGAATCCCGTTGTAATCATGGAATTGCCCCCTCAATTTCCCTATGCCGTCGCTCGTCCTCAGCAGGCTTTGCACGGCTACTCTTCCCAAGGCTAAAATCATTGTCGGTTTAAGGGCTGTCGTCTGGGCTGCAAGAAAAGAAAAACAAGCGTCGATTTCTTCTGGAAATGGGTCCCGGTTTCCTGGTGGTCTGCATTTCACTATGTTTGCGATGAAACAATTAGAGGTCCTTGACAAAGATATTGCCGCCAGCATTTTGTCCAAAAGTTGCCCGGCTTTTCCCACAAAAGGTATGCCAGTGGCATCTTCGTCCGCGCCTGGACCTTCTCCTATTACAAGGACGGCTGGCATTGTAACCCCTGTTCCCGGCACTGTGTTTGTCCTTGTTTTGCATAGTTCGCACCGTGTGCAGGTAGAAATCTTTGCCGCAATGCTTTCCAAAACATTTGCTGATTGTGTATTGGTTTTGCCATATGAGTATTCGCTGGACGAAGCACAATTGGAAAAATCCGGAGTATGCAAGGAAAATCCCGGTGCGGGGCAACCGTAGGTCCAGTCCGCAACTGTCTTTAATATTCCATAAAATTGCTTTTTTTCCGTGGCGGTCATATGCAAATGATAGCGTAATGTGTTTTTTTTGTCCACGACCGGTTATTTGGACATCATGGTCATAACTCCGTTCCAAGAAGGAGCAGGGGGTTCCTCCATGTATTTTTGGCAACGCTTTATGAAGACATCTGACACGGTGTCGAATGGGTTTGCCTTCATGGCCATGTGAAAGTATTTCAGTGCTGTGTCAAAGTGTCGATCCAAGTACAAGTCCAATCCTCTGTGGAACATGTCTATGGCTTCAAGTTCCTCGTTGGGCAGCTCCGAGGCAAAGCCAATGATGTTATAAAGTTGTATAGGTTGTTCAATACCCATCACACGCACTTTGTCAAGCCTGCGTGCAACCAGTTGTCCCTGGTTCTTGTCGGAGTTGGCATCGTTCCATGTACTTTCAGAGGCTATAATCCACGTGCCGTATATTTTGTTTACGCCTTCAAGCCGTGAAGCTATGTTGACATTGTTTCCCATGACCGTGTAGTTCATCTTGCGATCCGTTCCCATGTTGCCCACTACCATTTTTCCTGTGTTTATTCCTATGCGGGTCAATATGGACGACGGAAGTGTTTTGTTCTGGAAAATCCTTTGGTTCAAGATGGTTTCAGCCTGTTTCATTCTTACTGCCGCCACACATGCCCTGAAGGCGTGGTCCTCCAAGTCCGTTGGCGCACCAAAAAAAGATACTATTGCATCTCCGATATACTTGTCTATGGTTCCTTTTTCCTCCAGAATTGTGTCGCTCATAGACGTAAGATAGTCGTTCAGTACGGAAACCAATTGTTGAGGGGTGGATTTTTCTGAAATTGAAGAAAATCCTTTTATGTCGGAAAACAGAGCCGTCATGTTTTTTTCTGTTCCACCCAAGGCGAGTTTTTCCGGGTTGGAAACAATGTCCTCCACTACATCCTCCGAAAGGTATGTGGAAAAAGCCTGCTTGAGGAACCGTTTGTCGTGTTCCGCACTTGTAAACCTGAATATGACATCCATTGCATAGCCTGCAAACGCAAGGATGAATGCAGCCGATATTGGTAAGAAAATCGACTTGAAATACATGAGCAGTATTGATATGACCGGCAGCATGACGATAAAGAAAAACCCGATTATCGTGCGGAATGTGTTTTTCTTGTTGTTTGTGAACCACGTGAACAGCAGGACAAAGACGGCTGAAACAAAAAATGATACTTCCCAGTTGACAGGATAGATGAAGTCTTGTTGAATTATCGTGTTGTACAAGTTGGCATGGGTTCCAACATTCGGGTATCGTGGGGCAAATGGCGTTGTTCCCATGTCCGTGTTACCTGTCGATTTGTTCCCCACTATACAGAATGCATTTTCCATCATTTGGGATAGATATGCGAATTCTTCCGTATAAAGCTCCAAGTTGCCTTTCAGTGCTTCATATACCT